>JAYVVU010000184.1:0-4667 GCA_043786755.1 Actinomycetota bacterium | reverse complement strand
CTGAGCACAGCCAGCCACGGCCGCGCCTTGAGCTGCACCGCAACCACCGCGCCACCGCGGTAGCGGCGCAGCGAACGCTGCACGCCGACGATACGCGGCGGGCAGCGATAGCTGGGCGCAACCAAGCCACGCTGGCGCGCTTCGCGCCCAATAATGCGGGCGGCGTTCGCGAAGTCGAGAGCAGATTGATTCGCGGCCATGTGAGCATCATCGCAAATGGGTGTGATGGAGTTGATCTGGTGTTCAGGCGTCGATTGCAGCCTGCAGCACCGGGTCGAAGCCGGCGAAGTAGTCGGCACTCGAGAGCTCGACGGGAATGTCGGGCGCGATCCACGGACGCGGGTCATCGGGGCTGGCGAAGTCGAAGTAACGCGACGACACATTGACCTTGATCCCTGAGCTGCTGAGGTTGACCGGTCGCACATTGGCGTACAGATTCGGGCTGCCCCCGGTCGGTTCGCCGACGAACACTGCGAACTTTGCCTGCGCGTCGAGCTCCGTTGCGAGCAAGACTCCGGCGCTGAACGTTTGCCGGCCGATGATGGTGTAAAGGCCGCCCTCGTGATCGATAATGGGGTCGAGCAACAATCGCTTCAGCGGGTCGTATAGGTGGTAATCACCACCGTTGTTATGCCGGATGTCGACTACGACTCGCCGTACGTCGCCGAGCGCCAGTCGATCACGCACCTCGGCGACGAGCGTCTCCATCGTGTCGTCTCCCTCGCCGCGCACCACGCTGTTGTATTGGATATAGACGACGTCGTCGACCATCGTCCACCAGAACGGGTCGTTACGCCGCGACTGCGACAGCGGTTCGGGTGCTTGCGGCAGCCCGACCGGAAGTCCATCGAACTGCTCGATGTACGGGTCCCACAGCAAGGAACTCGGGTTGAGAATCGCGTGACTGCCGTCGGCGCGCAGGATGTCGAACGCCGGCTCCGCCGGATTGGTGACGATGCCCGTTCCTTCGAGGATCTCGGGGGTCGCCAGATACATCGGTATGACAACTTCGTAGACCTTGTCGTTGTCGTGCGCAATCAGCGGTTTCACCAGTGCAGCGGCGTCCTCGACGGGCATGCCATTGATAGCCACCAACTTGCCGCCGACCGCGGTTGGGTCAGGGCCGTCGAGCAGAAAATATCCGTCGGTGAAGTGATACAGCCGCAGGGCATAGAGGTGATATCCGATCTCGAACGGATAGATCCCCGAGTGGCCATCGAGCAACGCGGTGAGTTCGAAGAACACCATCTCGGCTTGATGTCGATTCAACGTCGGCAAGACCTCGCGCGCAGCAGCGATTTTCGCGTTCCATTCCTCTTCACTGACTCGCCAGAACGGATTGGGGTGAACTCGCCGCACACCCGAATCCAGCAGGTCAAGATCCGCGAGCCAATCAACCGGTGGTTCGGACGAGACCGTCGTCGTGGTTCCGGCTGTCGTGGTTCCGGCTGTCGTGGTCGTCGTCGAGGTCGCTGCCTTGTCGCCGGCACAGCCGACGAGAATCGCCACCGCCAGGGTCGCCGCAACTTGTTTCAGCATGATCTCAAAGTACCACGATTCCGTGGTACTTCGCTACCCCGTGGCTTCGGTCTCGGCCGCTTCCAACTCGTCGAGCGCTTCCTCGGCGGCGTTCATCAGCACGACCAGTGCATCACTGACCTGCTTACGCTTCGAACCGAGGATCGCGATCAGCCGATCGTCGGCCGGCGCGAAGTGCGCTCGCGCGTCACGGTGAGCCTTCAAGCCGGCGTCGGTGAGTTCGATCAGGTACGAACGCTGGTCGCGCGGGTTACGCAGCTTGCGAATGTGACGGCTCTTGAGCATCGAGCGCACATGATCGAGCGCCGTCGTCAGAGGCAAGCCCAGCGTCCGCGCGAAGTCGGTCGGAGTGATTTGGTCGACTTCAAAGATCACGCTGTATGCGGCGTACTCCTCCGACGACAACGGACTGTCCTGCATCGCACGATCGAGCAATGCACGCGCTCGCTGATTGGCCGTGAACAGATGGAACAACGGCGACAGAAACGAGTCATCGGTTCGGTCACTGCGCCGCTTGCTCACAATCCAACGGTAGCCCTGGCACCCTCTAGGTAGTGTCAGCGCGGTGCAAGTGCCCGCCTCCCCCACCCTCACGCCGGCGCAAGAGCGCACACTCGCACTGCTGCGCCGCGGCGACGAGCCGTTGGTGTTCAGCGAGGAATTCGTCACCGAGCTACGTGAAGAAGCAACCGAAGCGTTGGCGCAGTTCCACACCCGACTCGGCGACACGACACTGTTCATCAACAAGGGCCGACTGAGCAACGTTCACGGGTGCGAAGGAAAGTTCCTGGCACCCGACGACTTCCAGTGGACTGCTGCGATCGCCAAGGGGCAGGTCGCGCACAAGGCAATCCAGCAGATGATCAATTGGCGCGGCGAACCAACACCGCGCGACCTGGTCGACGACGCGCTTGCTCGGCTGGCCGACGACGACCGCGACCTGGGGCGCTGGGTCGCCGGACTCTCGAGCGGCGACGAAGCCGACCTGCGCGGTCGCGCCATCGAGCACGTGAACAAGTTCATGGAAACGTTCCCGCCGCTCGACCCACGAAGCAACCCGGCGACCGAGTCGGCTACACGCTGGCCGGTCGACGGCCCGATCGTGTTCAGTTCCCGCGCCGATCTGGTGATGGGCAAACCAGAAGGACGCGAGAGTCGTAAGCTGATCATCGACCTCAAGACCGGTTGGGTCAGCCCGCTACATCGCGAAGACCTGCGGTTTTACGCCCTGGTCGAGACGCTGGTGCGCGAAGTTCCGCCGCGCAAGCTGGCCACCTTCTATCTCGACTCTGCGCACGCGATGGTGGAGGACGTGACAGAAGGTTTATTGCGCTCAGCGCTGCGCCGCACGCTTGACGGCGTGCATGCGATCATCGAATTGCAAATTGAGGGCCGCGAACCCGTACTTCGACCCGGAACACACTGTCGCTGGTGCCCTTTGCGCGCGGAATGTCCTGTATCTGAAGCCGACAAAAGTCACGACGGCGCCGACACAGGCGACGGTTGAGCAAACACCCGCGCTGCTAAACTCGGCTCAATGAGGTCCGAATAGTGAGGTCCGAAGATCTGCGCGGCTTGGTGTCTGTAGCGGTGGTCGCCACCGTTGTCATTGGCGCGATGTCATTGGCAGGCGGCGACGACAGCAATTCGACAGTTTCGGCCGGTGCCACCTCCGAGACAACCGTGTTCGTCGAGACCTCGATCGGCACTATCACCACCGACTCGGTGGCCTCCACAGATGCCTCTACAGCATCGACAGTCGTGGGCGACGACGCCGCTGTCGGCAACGCCGCCGACGAAGCCGGCTGTAAAATGGTCGAACGCTCGGTCACCATCGGTAGCACCGGCCCCACCGTCACCTGCCTGCAGGAAGCATTGCTCGCCGACGGGATCTACACCGGGGCTGTCACTGGCACGTACGACCAGGCCACTTACGACGCAGTGAAGGCGCTGCAGGTCCGGCAGGACTTGTTCGTCGACGGCCTTGCCGGTCGCGAGACGGGCATCTTCCTGGGCATCTGGCCCGATGAGGAGTCGCTCGTCGTTCACACCCCGCCGCCGGCGGCTGGCGCCGTCGATCTGCTCGGCTACCCGTTGTCATCGGTCTCAAGCGCGGGTGCCGATGCACCGCCACTGCCACCCGACTCGGGCTCGGGTCGTCGCCTCGTCTACTCGCGTGCGGGACAGCGCATCTGGGCCGTCGACGATGCGGGCCAGATCTTGCGCTCGTGGCTTATCTCGGGCAGCAAGTACAACAACGAGACTCCCGGAACACATCAGGTCTATAGCCGTTCGGAAATGTCGACGGCTTGGAATGGCAAGGCATATCTGCCGCACATGGTGCGGTGGTTAAAGACCGACATTGGCGCCATCGGATTTCACGAGATTCCGATTCACGTCAGCGACGGCACCGTATATATGACCGAGGCGGAACTCGGTCAGCGTCTGTCTGGTGGCTGCCAACGGCAAGCCAAGGCCGACGCCGACTTTGTATGGGCATGGGCGGAGATCGGCACAGTGGTCGTGGTCGTTTGACCGGCCGCGGTTGGCAAGCCGCGCTTGTTGCCACCAGCTTGGCTGCGATGGCCGGATGCTCGGCGTCCGCGGGTGCAAACGATCTCGTTACTACTAGTGGTGCACAGACCGATGTCGCGACGACGTCGTCGACAATTGCGTTGATCACCGGGTTGCCGACTACGACCACTTCGTCGACCACGACGAGTTCGACTTCGACGAGTACCACAACGACCACTACGGCCCCGCCGGTCGCGCTGGACGAGAACCTCAAGCACGACGTAGGCCTAATCGCGAACAACGCCACTGCGTCCGAGAACGCTTCGGTTCAGCAATTCATCGCTCGTTGCCGCAACATCTGGCCGGCCGGCAACCGCTCGATCGCAATGTCGATCAGTCACCATGGCGAGTTCGTTGCGTCGTGGACCGTCGGCACCACCAACAACGGAAACCCGATCGACCTGACGGCTCGCTTTCGCATCGCCAGCATGTCGAAGATGCTGACGTCGCTGACCGTCATGAAGCTGGTTGAGCAGGGCCTCATTCAGCTCGACGTTCCGTTTGTCGACCAGTATCACGCCGACGTGCCGCCTAACGATTCACGATTCGCGCGT
>JAYVVU010000183.1:0-4677 GCA_043786755.1 Actinomycetota bacterium | reverse complement strand
CCGTCACACCGCCAACGTTGATGATCGTCTGCACGACCAACCAACAAACGATGCCACCGGCCAACAGCGCGTGGAACCGATCGTGTGTTGCGAGCGCGACCTGCACACCGGCATAGGCCAGCACCATGAAACCACCGAGCACTGCAACGACTCCGATCATCCCGAGTTCCTCAGCAACGACGGCGAAGATGAAGTCACTCTGCGCCAACGGCAAAAACTCGCCGAGTTTGGTGTCGCCGCGACCGACTCCGGAACCGGTGACGCCGCCCTGCGCCATCGCAATCATCGCTTGGTACGTCTGATAGCTGAGGCGATCCTTGTGCGCCGCGATATCCAAGAAAGCGGTGAAGCGATCCTGACGGCGTGGGCTCGAGGCCACGAACGCTAAGGCTCCGACCGTGCCGACTGAACCGGCCGCCATCATCGGCAGTAGCGGAGCGCCGGCAACGAACGCCATTGCGAACACGATGCAGCCGAGCACGATCGCAGAACCGAGGTCGCCCTGAATGAGACACAACATGGCTCCGACGAGCGCGACCGCAAGCGTGGGCATCATCGTGCGCCGCGGATCGTGCATCTCGGTGTGACGCGCCGCCAGCAGATCGGCGCATGCGAGCAGCACAGCAAGCTTCAAGAACTCACTCGGCTGGAAGTTTAGGGGTCCAATGACCACCCACGAACTGGCGTCGTTAACTCGGCTTCCTGCTCCGCCGAGGAACGGCAAGAGCATCAGACCGCACGCCCCGAACAGTGCGGGGAAGATCATGCGCCGCCAACGGTGCGTCGGTACCCGCATCGCGAACCACAGCCCGAAGCAACCGACAACAGCCCACAGCAACTGCTTGTTGAATAGCCCCCACGGCGAGCGGCCGTCGTGGAACTCTTTGATCGACGTCGCCGACATCACCATCACCAGGCCGAGCATCGTCAGCACGGTCGTCACCACGGCGATGACATAGAACGCGATCGGTGGCGGCGTAGTTGGCCGTGCGTCGAGACGCCGGGTCGGATGGCGGTGCATCGCCTCAGCACGCGCAAGCGCAGCGCGACGACGATCACCGATGAGAGTTGCGGAGTTAGCCACGCGACGAACCCGCAACGGAAACGGCGGCCAGCGCGGCGACAAGTTGGCGGAAATCGTCACCGCGTGCCGGGTACCCGCCAGTCGGGTACCAGTCGAAGCTTGCGCACGCCGGCGAAAGCAGCACGACGTCGCCGACGACTGCGATCTCGTCGGCCATCGACACGGCTTCTTTCATCGATGTCGCGACGCTGGTTGGGCACAGTCCTTCGAAGGCGTCCGTGATGTCGGTAGCGGCGCGACCTAAGCCGATCACAGCCTTAATCCGATCCTTCTCCGTTGCCAGGCTGGACAGATCGAGGCCCTTGTTCAGTCCGCCGGCAAGCAGCACGACGTGATCGAACGACCGAATCGCAGTGAGCGCCGCGTGCGGGGATGTCGCCTTCGAGTCGTTGTACCAACGCACACCGTCGATGATGCCCACGGGCTCGATGCGATGCGGCGGATGACGGAACGTGCCGAGTGCTGCGGCCACAGCACTCGCCTCAGCGAGACCCGATTCGAGTACCAACGCTGCTGCGGCCAAAGCGTTCGTGAGGTCGTGTGGCAACGCGCGCGTCATCGAGCTGATGGCCGCGATCACTCCGTTGGGGCCGACGAGATTCCCGTCGTCGACGCGATAGTCCGCATCGGTTGTGCCGAACGTGCGCGTGATGCCACCAGCGGCGCGCAGGTTGCGCATCACGATCGGATCCTCAGCGAAACCGATCGCGACGTCGGTTGCGCGCCGGTGCTGCCAGATACGCGCCTTGGCTGCTTCGTACGCGTCCATCGACTTATGCCAGTTCTGATGGTCAGGTGCCAAGTTCAACCAGGCGGCCGCTTCCGCGCGAAACGACTGCAACCAGTTCAAACGAAAGCTGCTGCACTCCACTGCGAACACGTCGACCTTGCCGTTAAATTGATCGTCGTCATCGAGGACCGCTGCGAATGGAACTTCGGTGTTACCAACTGCTGCTGCGCGATGACCAGCAGTGTTGAGAATGTGGGCGACGAGCATCGTCGTTGTCGTCTTACCGTCGGTGCCGGTGATTGCGAGAATTGGTCGCGGGCCTTGCGGGCGCTGCTGTTCCCATTCGTAGGCGAGGTCGATCTCGGTGCGGATCGGGACGCCGGCACGAACCGCTGCGGCGATCACGGCGTGTGTCTCGGACACACCGGGCGCCGGGCACACCATGTCGGATTGCTCGACGAGTTGGGCGATTTCGCGTTCGTCGGGGCCACCGACGAGCGCTGCGCCGACTGCTGCAGCCTTCTCGCGCTTGGCGTCAGACGGATCGTCGTCGGCGACGATCACGCGCCACCCGCGCTTGAACAACTGCTGCGCGAGCGCGTCACCCGCCAGTGCGATGCCGTAGACCAACGCCGTCTGTTGCGCGCGGGTCATCGCAGATTCTCCGTGACGCGCGTGAAGTCGGCGATGAAGATCGCAAGCGCGCTAGCGACGCAGATACCAGAAACGATCCAGAACCGGATGATCACCGTTGTCTCTGGCCATCCGATGAGTTCGAAGTGATGGTGAATTGGCGACATGCGGAACAGCCGCTTCTTGCGCCCAGATGCTTTGAACACGCCCATCTGAATCGCCACCGAGCCGGCTTCGATCACGTTGATGCCGCAGATCAGGATCAACAGCAACTGCGTGTTAGTGGTCAGCGCCAACAGCGCAAGCGACGTGCCGAGCCCAAGCGCGCCGACATCGCCCATGATGATGCGTGCTGGTGCAGCGTTGTACCAAAGGAATCCTGCGCACGCGCCGCCGAACGCGGCAGCAAACACGGCGAGGTCGAGCGGGTTGACGACTGAGTGGTACACGTCGGGGTTACGAAATGCCCAGTACGCGATGATCGTGAACGCTAGAAAGCCCATCATCGCCGAGCCTGCGGCCAGTCCATCGGCCCCGTCGGTGACGTTGACGGCGTTGCTCGTGCTCCACACGATGACGCCCGCGAACACGACGAGCAGCGGCCACGGCAAATGCCAACCCGGAAACGTCGAGCGCGTGAACGACAACGTCTCGCTGACACCGGTGGCGGCGACGAGCCACCACGCGAGCAAGATCGACAGTGTCAGCGTGATGTAGCTCTTCTTCTTCCAGAAGATGCCGCGGTTATGGCTCTTGCGCACCTTGATCAGGTCGTCGAGCAGTCCCATCCCACCAAGCACCATGACTCCGACCCACATGATCATTGTCTGATCAGAGAGCGGAAGCCCGGGACGAAGGTGAGCCACCAACCACCCAAACATGGCCGCCGCGATGATCGCCAGCCCGCCCATAGTCGGCGTGCCTTGCTTATGCATGTGGTGCTCGGGACCGTGATCTTCCTTGCCCAAGATCGGCTGACCCTTACCGCGGTTACGGAAGAACTTGATGAGGAAGCGAGTGATGAGGAGCGCCGAAAGCATCGCCGTCGCCCCTGCAATCATGACGGCGATCATCGCTTGCCCCCCTCTGCCGCTATCTCCTTCAACACTGCAACCGCGACCGCATGATCGTCGAATGGATTGACGGTGCCGCCGATGGTTTGGGTCGTTTCGTGACCCTTGCCAGCAATCACCACGACATCACCCGGCTTGGCCATTTGGAACGCAGCGGCGAAGGCACGGCGACGATCGGGATCACTCACAACATGTTCACGGTAGTCGGCGGGCACCCCGGCTAACACGGCATCGATGATTGCCTGCGGGTCTTCCGAACGCGGATTATCGGAGGTGACGACGACGAAATCAGCCAATTGCGCGGCAACGGCACCCATTTCCGGCCGCTTCTCCCGATCGCGATCGCCACCACAACCGAAGACCACGATCACCCTGCCGCTAGACGCTTCGCCAGCAGCAGACCGGGCCGCGGACCGGGCGGCGGGTAGCGCCTCGCGCAGGCCGTCGGGCGTGTGCGCGAAATCGACGATCACATCGAATGCCTGCCCCACGTGCACAGGCTCGAACCGACCACGAACCGCCGGCGCGGCTGCGAGTCCGCTGGCAATGACATCCGGCGCCATGCCCACGACCGAGGCAGCGGTCGCCGCAGCGAGACTGTTCATCGCGTTGAACGCGCCACCGATGCCAACACGTACGTGAGCGCCGTGCCACATGTATTGGTGGCTAGTCGGCGTGACTACTAACTCGCTGATGTCGCCGAGCGAGAACGTGGTCATCGGAATGGAGGCACTGTCGACGAGCTGTTGGCCGCGGGGATCGTCGACGTTGACAACACCCTGCGCGCTGAGCTCCGGTCGAAACAGACTCGCCTTCGCCGCGAAGTAGTTCTCGATCGTGCCGTGCAGATCGAGGTGATCGCGACCGAGGTTGGTGAACACGGCGAGCGCGAACGAGCAACCCGCCACGCGATGCAACGCGAGCGCGTGAGACGAGACTTCGATGACGACTGCCTTCATCCCACCCGTAACGAAGTCAGCCAGCTGCGCCTGTAGGTCTGGTGCCTCCGGTGTGGTGTGCTTGCCGGTAAGCGTGCCGATGATGCCCGTCGGAGTTCCGGCGGCATTCAGCACGCTGGCGAGCAGACTGCATGTTGTCGTCTTACCGTTCGTGCCGGTGATGCCGATCAACAACAGATCGCGCGACGGATCGCCAAA
>JAYVVU010000182.1:0-4688 GCA_043786755.1 Actinomycetota bacterium | reverse complement strand
CGCGCCTATTTCGACGGCGAGCCGCCAGCCCACGAATTCGGGCGCATGGTCGCGTACAAGGCGATGTGTGACTTGTTGTGGACGCTGTGGGGTGTTATCCAGCATGCAAACGGCAACCCAGTCGACGATTTCTGGGCGTACGCGGTTGGCCGCTTCCAGCGCTGCCAAGCACTGATGGCCTCCCCTGATTACGCCGCTCATCTCGCCGCCATTGTTGCTAGCTGATAGAGTTCCACCATACGGACCTGTTCCACGATGTGGAACCGGGTTAGGAACTCGATTCTGAATGATTGAAGGGAATTCGATGAGCGACGACCTCGATCTCGCAGCACTTCCGGACGACGAACTCGTCACGCAAATGCACGAGGACCTCTACGACGGACTGGCTCCGGAAATCGCTGAGGGCACGATGATCCTGCTCGACCGCGGCTGGGGTCCCGACAAGGTTCTGAACGACGCGCTCGTCGAAGGCATGCGCATCGTCGGCATCGACTTCCGCGACGGCATCTTGTTCGTACCCGAGGTGTTGCTATCGGCGAACGCGATGAAGGCCGGCATGGTGATCTTGCGCCCACTGCTCGCCGAGACTGGCGCCGAACCGATCGGCAAAGTTGTGATCGGCACGGTGAAGGGCGACATCCACGACATCGGCAAGAACCTCGTCGCGATGATGCTCGAAGGGGCTGGGTTCGAAGTGATCGACCTCGGCATCAACACCAGCGCCGACGAATTCCTCGCCGCTCTCGAAGAGCATAAGCCCGACATCCTCGGCATGTCCGCGCTGCTCACCACCACTATGCCGTACATGAAGGTCGTCATCGACACGCTGCAAGAGCGCGGACTGCGCGAGAAGTATGTCGTCATGGTCGGCGGCGCACCGCTGAACGAGGAATTCGGTGCCGCGATTGGCGCGGATGCGTATTGCCGCGACGCGGCGATCGCGGCCGAGACCGCCAAGGCCTTGGTGAAGGCGCATCGCCGGCGGCCAGAACCTCCCGGCCCTTCCGTCTGAGCGACGCGCCAATGACCCAGGCGACGCAATCCCGACCTCTCGTTCTGGCGTGCGGCGCACTCGTTAGCGAGTTGCGCGCAGTGCTGGATAGCAACGGCCTGTCGACACAGGTCGACGTGCGTTATCTGCCCGCCAACTTGCATAATCGCCCAGAGCGCATCGAGCCCGCGTTACGCGAGTTGCTCGCCGAGCTTGATCCAGATGGCAGTCGACCTGTGCTGCTTGGCTACGCCGACTGTGGCAGCGGCGGTGGTCTCGATCGACTACTCGCCGAGCGCCCAAACATTCGCCGTCTGCCGGGCAGTCATTGCTACGAGTTCTTCACTGGTGGTGAAGCGTTCAAGGAGTTACACGAAGAAGAACTGGGCACCTTCTTCCTCACCGACTTCCTCGCCAAACATTTCGAGCCGATCCTCTGGCAGGGTTTGGCGCTCGATCGGCATCCGGAGCTGTTGCCGATGTACTTCGGCAACTACACGCGGGTCGTGTTGCTGTCGCAGAAGGACGATCCATCGGTCGTTCTCGCCGCGCAGGCCGCGGCGGAACGACTCGGGCTGGCGTTCGAGCATCGTCACGTCGGATTGCAGCCGTTCAATGACGCGGTAACCGTCACGCTCTCTAGTTCGGCGGGGGTCTGAGATGACTGATCAGCCTGGAGGTCGTCGGTCGGGTGGCCGGCGCTCCGGTAATGAAGTCGTTGTCATCCTGTGGCGCGACATTCCTGCGCAGATCAACGGCCGTGTTGGCGAAGAACGCCACCAAGCGATCCTTCCCCACCGGTTCCAGAAGGCGATCGACCGCGCTGCGATGGTTGCTGGCAAGAAGACCGCGCAGGAGTACGTCGGCGAGTGGCGCCGCACCAGTTATCCACTGACCGGCGAGCTCGCCGAGACCATCGACGCCATCGCCGCCTCTATCGAAGTCGAGTTCACCAACGAACGCTTGCACTCCCTCGTCGACAACGGCGGCTGGGACCCTTCATCGCCTGAAACATCTCCTGAACAAGAAGAGACATCACCATGACCCACACCATCGTCAGTTCCGCCACTAAGGAAGTCGTCATCGGCTTCGATCGTCCCTTCGTGATGATCGGCGAACGCATTAACCCCACCGGCCGCAAGCTGCTGGCCGAAGAGATGAAGGCCGGCGACTTCAGCCGCGTCGAAGCCGATGCGCTGGCGCAGGTCGTTGCCGGTGCGCACATGCTCGACGTGAACGCGGGAATTCCGCTTGCCGACGAGCCGGCGATGCTCGCCCGCGCGATTCAGTTGGTGCAGAGTGTCACCGACGTTCCACTGTCGATCGACTCGTCGATTATCGAAGCACTCGAGGCCGGGCTGGCCGTCTATAAAGGCAAGCCGCTCGTCAACTCGGTCACCGGCGAAGAAGAAGTGATGGAGCGCGTGCTGCCGTTGGTCGCCAAGTACGGCGCCGCTGTCGTCGCAATCAGCAACGACGAGACCGGCATCAGCGTCGACCCCAACGTCCGCTTCGAAGTGGCCAAGCGAATCGTCAACCGCGCAGCGGACTACGGCATCCCCGCCAGCGACATCGTTGTCGATCCGTTGGTGATGCCGATCGGCGCGATGGGTACCGCTGGCCGCCAAGTGTTCGCGTTGCTGCGCCGATTGGTAACCGAGTTGAAGGTGAACACCACGTGCGGCGCCTCGAACGTCAGCTTCGGCCTGCCGGCACGCAACGCTGTCACCGGCACGTTCTTGGCGATGGCGATCAGCAACGGAATGACCTCGGCGATCATGAACCCGATGCACCCGGAAGTGAAGACGATGGTGATGGCCGCCGACGTGTTGGCCGGCAGCGATCAGGACTGCGCCGCGTGGATCAAGGCCAAGCGCGACCCTGGTGCGCCCATCGGCGCACGCGAGGGCCGCGCCGGTGGACGGCGTGCGCGGTTGGCGGAGTCTGAGTAACCCCCAATGCCTCGCGTCGTCTTCACACCTTCTGGCCTTGGTGGCCAAGTCGCTAGCGGCACCACGGTGCTGGCCGCCGCGCGCGAGTTTGGCGTCGACCTCGATTCGGTGTGCGGTGGCCGCGGTATCTGCGGACGCTGCCAGGTGGCATTCATTCCCGGCCAGTACTCGAAGTGGAAGATCGACGCCCGCGACGAGGCGCTGAGCTCGTGGGGCGAGACGGAAGAGGCCTACGACGGCCGCCGCGATATGAAGCCCGATCGCCGTTTGGGTTGCTGCGCGATGGTCGTCGACGACGTTGTGCTCGATGTGCCGCCGGAAAGTCAGGTGCATCGGCCCGTCGTGCGCAAAAGCCTCGACCTCACCGAGGTCGTGCTCGATCCCGCAATCGCACTCGCCTACCTCGAATTGCCCGAGAGCGTGCTTGGCGACGCTGCGTCGATGAGCGACCTCGTCGTCGCCGAACTGCTGACGGCGCACGGTCGCACTGTCAACACGCTGTCGCTCGCCGCGTTGCGCCAAGTGCACCGCGCGTTTGCTGGCCAGGGTCGCGCCGCCACCGTTGCGATTCGTGGAGCCGCGGTCGTTGCCGCGTGGCCGGGATACGTCGATCGTGCATGCGGCATCGCCGTCGACATCGGCAGCACCACCATCGCTGGCCATCTGTGCGATCTCACGACCGGCGAGATTCTGTCGTCGGCCGGGCGGATGAACCCGCAGATCCGTTTCGGTGAAGACCTGATGAGCCGGGTGTCGTACGTGATGATGAACCCGGGCGGCGACCGTCAGCTGACCGAAGCAGTGCGCGAGGCGCTGAACGAGCTGATTGGCGAGCTGTGCGCCGACGGCGGAGCGACGGTTGACGAGTTGCTCGAGATCGTGCTGGTCGGCAACCCGATCATGCATCACATCGTTGCCGGCATCGACCCCACTCCCCTCGGCCAAGCACCCTTCACCCTCGCGACGGCCGAAGCCATCGTCGCCGAAGCGGAAGCGTTTGGCCTCGCCTGCCCCAGTGCGCAGGTCTACCTCGCTCCGTGCATCGCCGGGCACGTCGGTGCCGATACCGCGGCCGTGATGTTGTCGGAAGGCCCGCACCGTTCGGCAACGCTGCAACTGCTGGTCGACGTCGGCACCAACGCCGAGATCGTCGTAGGCGATATGCATCGTCAGTTCGCTGCATCGAGCCCGACCGGACCCGCGTTCGAAGGAGCCCAGCTGAGTTGTGGCCAGCGGGCGACTGCCGGTGCGATCGAGCGCGTTCGCATCGACCGCGAGACGCTGGAAGCACGCTTCAAGGTAATCGGCTCCGACTTGTGGAGCGACGAGCCAGGGTTTGCGGCCGAGACGGCGGAGCTTGACATCTCCGGTATCTGCGGCTCGGGGATCATCGAAGTCATTGGCGAGATGTATTTGTCGGGAATCATCGATACCGACGGTGTGGTGCAGGGCTCGCAGGCTGATCGCTCGCCGCGGGTCGTCGCCGATGGCCGCACGTTCAGCTACGTCGTGCACGCAGTTCCTGGTACCCGACTGATGATCACGCAGAACGACGTGCGCGCAATCCAGCTCGCCAAAGGTGCACTGCGCGCGGGCATTGAGCTGCTGCTGACTCATGCGGGCGTCGATTCCAGCGTCAACCCAGTTGGCGACATTCGCTTGGCCGGCGCGTTCGGTAGCCACATCGATCCGGTGTACGCACTTGTGCTCGGCCTCGTTCCTGATTGCCCCGTCGAGAACGTGCG
>JAYVVU010000181.1:0-10772 GCA_043786755.1 Actinomycetota bacterium | reverse complement strand
GCTGAATCGCTGGCTAGCGCGCGAGTGGGTAGCAAGAGGGGCGGTGCGAGTAGTGGGTCTGACCGGTTGGACGCGCAAAAAGTTCGCCCGGTGGATGTTCGAAGACGAACCCCGAGCCATCCTCCTAACCCCCCGACGCTGGCACCGAGCGTTCCTAAAGCAACCCGGCCCATATCAATGAGTCGAGGGTTTCCTCCCGTTTGACCTGCGACGAGGGTTTCCTCCCTTCTAGCAGGGAGGAAACCCTCGACTCACGCCGCAACTACCGACACCCGCTTCCGATACAGGGTTGCAAGCTCGTCCAAGATCGCTTTCGGGTCGAGCAGGTCCTCCTCTGTCACGCGGTCGACCTGCCAGTCGATGAGGTGCAGCTGCCGGTCACGCTGCTTGTCGCTCGCGGTACCCCGTGGACGCTCATGCTCAGGATGCACATCCACCTCAACGGCCCAGCGAACCGCCGGCACGGCCAAGTCGATTCGAATGCGTTTGCCATTCGGCAGTCGAAGCGCGTCTTGCGGCTGCACTGGCACACCACGCGCCAAGAGTCCGTTCATTACCAGCAGTTCCGGATGAGAGTCCACGGGCTTGCGGTTCCCACGCTCCATCAAGGTCCGTTGGAACAACTCCGAACCACGACGCGTCGGATGGCACAGCCGAATCGAAATCGCGCCGAGCTCCCCCATCGACGAGTCTCCAGCGCGAATGACTTGATCAATCACGGAAGTCAGGTTCGTCTTATTCAGATCGGCAGCAAGATCGAAGAGCAGCCGTGCCCAACTTGCGATTCGCATTCCGTTGTCAAGGATGCGGACGTCGAGCGGTCCGATACGGGTCGACTGCCTTAGGAGCACGCCGTCCGGCTCGTCGATGCGGATGGGATGCGGGAGGCAAAAATGAATTTTGGACGCGCGCGGCATTCGCCGCAATCCGAGGTATGCGCCGGCGGTCGGTCCGGTGATGAAGCCAGTCGGATGAGCAAGGCTCAGAGCAATCAATCGTTGCTCGAATGTCGGACGGCGCGTGGCCACACGGTAAACAGTTTTGAACGGATGATCGAGCACACCGTCGTCGACCAGGAGCTCCCGGGAGGTCCGACCAATTCCACTCGCGGTGAGTTGCTTTGACGTGATGTGACCAAGCTGACGCTGCATGGTGGCGAGCGCCTCGGCAGAGAACTTCGGCATACGGATACCTCCCAGACGTTGACCTGTCGGGGGAAGCCGCTCCGTCGACCATATCGGTGAGGCTGCGAAGTCGGGTCGAGGGTTTCCTCCCTTCTGGCGGGGAGGAAACCCTCGACTCAACGAAAACGGGAGGAAACCCTCGGCATGGAGATACCTAACGCTGTGTTGCTACGGTCGCTGCTATGGCTTTGCGGACTCGACTTACTGAACTATTGGACATCGAGCATCCGGTGATGCTCGCCGGTATGGGTGGGGTGAGCTATCACCGACTGGTCGCGGCGGTGAGCGAAGCGGGCGGCATCGGCACGCTTGGCGCGAGCACGATGGCCGTCGACGAACTTCCGCAGGAGATGGCGAAGGTTCGTGCGGCTACCAAGAAGCCGTTCGGCGTCGACCTCCTCACCGCGCTTCCCGGCCAGGTCGAGCAGGGCATTCAGAACGTGATCGAGGGCGGGGCGCGCATCTTCGTCGCCGGTCTTGGCGTGCCGCGCGAAGTGGTCGACCTGCTGCACTCGAAGAACATCCTCGTCGGCAGCATGTGCGGCAAGGTGCGCCACGCGGTCGCCGCGGTCGCGAGCGGCGTCGACTTCGTCGTCGCGCAGGGCACGGAGGCGGGCGGCCACACCGGCACCGTCGCAACGCTCACCCTCGTCCCGATGGTTGTCGACGCGGTCGGCGACAAAGTGCCGGTCATCGCAGCAGGCGGACTGTTCGACGGGCGCGGCCTCGCCGCCTCGCTCGCACTTGGCGCCGACGGCGTATGGGTCGGCACTCGCTTCATCGCCACACCCGAGGCACGGGCGGTGAAGGGTTACAAGGAAGCGATCCTGGGCGTCGCAGAAGACGGCACCGTCGTCAGCAAGTCGTACACCGGCAAGACCTGCCGCGTCGTCCGTAACGACTGGACGAACCACTTCGAGCAACATCCCGAAGAACTACAGCCGTTCCCACAACAGGTCATCGCCAGCTCGAAGGCCGGCGTCAACCACTTGGGAGCCAAAGACGGAACAGAGGTTGACGTGAGTCGCGAGTTCTTCCCGTGCGGCCAGGGCGCCGGCGCCATCGACGAATTGATTCCGGCGGGCGACATCGTGCGCGAGATGGTGCGCGAAGCGGAACGCACGATCGAGCGCATCGCGGCGGTTCGGCGATGAGTACCGTCCAAGCGAACGACAGCATCAACAGCACGATTCACGAACACGTCGACCAGGTGTGGACTGACGACATCTTGCCGTCGCTGCACGATTACATCCGCATTCCGTGCGTCTCGGTGCTCTACGACCCGGACTGGAAAGCACACGGCTATCTCGACCAAGCCGTCGCACTCATTAGCAAATGGTGCGCAGCGCGATTGATCGCCGGTCTCACCGTCGAGGTGCTCGAACTCGCCGGCCGAACTCCCGTGATCATGTGCGAGATTCCTGCGCACAACGGCGGCCCGGCCGACGACACCGTCGTGCTCTACGGCCACTGCGACAAGCAGCCGGAGATGACCGGTTGGCGCGAGGACCTCGGCCCGTGGAAGCCGGTGCTTGAGGGCGATCGCCTCTACGGCCGCGGCGGTGCCGACGACGGCTACGCCGCATTCGCATCGCTACTCGCCATCGAAGCCGCGCAGCTCGCCGGACTGCAGCACTCGCGCCTCGTGGTGCTGATCGAAGCTAGCGAGGAAAGCGGTAGCCCCGACTTGCCCGCGTACCTCGAGGCATACGCCGATCGCATCGGCACCCCCTCGTTTGTGCTCTGCCTGGATTCGGGCTGCCTCGATTACGAACGCATGTGGGTCACCACATCGCTGCGCGGTCTGGTCGCCGGAACGTTGCGCGTCGACATCCTCACCGAAGGGGTACACAGCGGCGAGGCCAGCGGCGTCGTGCCGTCGTCGTTTCGAATCGCGCGCATGTTGCTCGATCGTCTCGAAGACAGCGCCACCGGCGAACTGCTGCTTCCGGAACTTCACGAGCCAATTCCAACTGATCGGCAAGAACAAGCGGCTGAGACCGCTTCAGAATTTCCGATCGGCGGTCACTTCCCGTTTGTCGGCGGCGCGCAGCCGATGGTGACCGACGCGACCGAGCAACTGCTCGCACGCACTTGGCGCCCGAGTCTCAGCCTCACCGGCGTCGACGGCATCCCGCCAGTCTCCGCCGCGGGCAACGTGCTGCGGCCACACACGTCGCTGCACCTCAGCATTCGGCTACCACCAACTAGCGATCCCGATCGCGCATTGAAGGCCGTCGCGAAGTGCCTGACGGAAGATCCTCCGTACGGCGCGAGGGTGCAGTTCCTCGACGGCCACGCCGGACCTGGTTGGAACGCACCGCCCTTCGCGCCGTGGTTGTGGAACGCGCTCGAAACAGCTGGGCAGGAAACGTTCGGCAAAGCGACGCGCGCCTTCGGTGAGGGCGGATCGATTCCGTTCATGGGAATGCTCGGCGAGAGGTTCCCGGAAGCGCAGTTCGTGATCACCGGCGCGCTCGGCCCGGGCGCAAACGCGCACGGCCCGAACGAGTACCTGCACGTGCCGACGGCGCGGCGAGTCACTGAGTGCCTCGCCCACCTGTTGCACGCACACGCAACCCGATGATCAAACTGCTCCGCAGCAACGCTGATCTGCGCGCGCTCTTTTTCGCGCAGGTCATCTCATTCATGGGCGACTGGTTCGTCTTCGTTGCGATCGCCGGAATGGTGAAGGACGGAACCGACAGCGAGCTACTGGTATCGCTCGCCTACGTCGCGTTCACACTTCCCGCGTTCCTGGCCACACCCATTGCCGGTTCGATGGTCGATCGCTTCGATCGCCGCAAACTCGTGATGGTGGTCTCGTTGCTGCAGGCTGTCGCCGCGCTCGGGCTGTTGACAGCCTCGGTCGACCGCGTGTGGCCGCTCTTCATTTTCCAGGGAACGATTAGCGCGCTTGCGGCAGTCGTCAAGCCGGCGATCGACGCGGGCGTGCCGAACCTGGCGCGTTCCCCCGAAGAATTGCGCACTGCCAACGTGCTCTTCGGCAGCACATGGGGCGTCATGCTCGCCGTTGGTGCGGCCCTCGGCGGAGTGTTCAGCGAAACGTTCGGGCGACAGGCATCGTTCATCGCCGACGCGGCGACCTTCGTGATCGCCTTCGGATTCCTGTCGATGATTCGCAGCCCAATGCAACAGGCGCGCGCCGAGGCGCGGCGGTCCATGCGGCCACTGAGCGACATGGCAGAAGCAGTGCGCTATGCGCGCAAGGACAAGACGGTGCTGGCGCTACTGGCGAGCAAAGGAACGTTCGCCATCGGCTCGGGCATCGTCAGCCAACTGCCCGTGCTCGCGACCTCGGTGTACGGGTGGAAGGACGGTGGCACCGGACTGCTCTTCGGCGCACGCGGCGTTGGCACCGGGCTCGGGCCGCTGATCGCGGCGAGGTTCACCAGGGGCGATCTCTCGAAAGTGCTGCGCGTGTGTGGACTTTCGGGCATCGCCTTCAGCGTCTGCTACCTCGCGGCCGCGTGGTCGCCGGTGATCTTCGTCGCCGCCGCCTTCATCGCCGTCGCCCACCTGGGTGGTGGCGCACAGTGGACGCTCAGCACGTACGGCTTGCAAATACGCACTCCCGACTACATACGCGGCCGCGTGATGGCTGGCGACTTCGCGATCCTCACGCTCACGCTTTCCGTTACCGCAGTACTCGCCGGGTTGCTATCGGAAGCAGTCGGCGTGCGCTGGACGCTCACCACCTTCGGTGGCGTCGCGTTCTGCACCGGTTGCGCCTACCTCATCCTCACTCGCAACGTGGTTACGAATGCCGAGGCTGAGGCGGCGCAAGCGGTCGCTGAGTGACCGGGGTGTAGTCGGGCAAGTCGGGGCGATAGTCGCTGTCAAGCAACGGCGACGAGATGAGGTAGTCCGCCGTCGCACGGTTGCACGCGATCGGAATGTTCCACACGACGGCAATTCGCAGCAACGCCTTCACATCAGGGTCGTGCGGTTGCGGTTCGAGCGGGTCCCAGAAGAAGATCACTAGATCGATCTCGCCGCTACTGATCTTCGCGCCAAGTTGTTGATCGCCGCCGAGCGGTCCACTTCGAAACAGTTCGACCTCTACCCCAAGTTCGCGCGCAACCATCGCACCTGTGGTGCCGGTGCCGAGCAGTGTGTGATCCACAAGAATCGCGCGATTGAAGTGCGCCCAGTCGAGAAGGTCGCGCTTCTTATTGTCGTGCGCGACGAGCGCGATGCGTCGCCGTTCATCCATGCGCGGACCAATGACGGGGATCGGTCGGGTGAGCTCTGTTGTTTCCGTCATGCCCAACACCGTAGATGCAGTGCGCGCCACAAAGATGTCGGCTCAATGAACTACGGGTGAAGGCTGCGTTATGAAGCGGTGACGAGGTAATCGAGGATGTAATCGCCTGCGGGATAATCGTCGGTGCCATCGTTGATCGTCGCCGTGAACGTGGCAGTGGTCACAAGGTGGTGTTCGCCCACTGGCCAGCCTTGTCGTTCGAACATGCTGCGATCAACGCAGCAGCGGCCATGCAAGCAAGCAGTCGGGTAGGGAGCGGCTTTCGCGATGGTGTCACGAACGCGACTTAGGCGCCGGCGATGCTCTCCGGGGCAACCGTTCGTGAGGGCCGCATGCGATCGCGATCGAGACGAATAGGCAGCTCGGCGCGGATCTGTTGATCGACACTCTCCGGGATGTGGTCGGGAAAGTGCGTGGCGAGCACGTCGTGCACCTTCGCTATCGCGCGGTCAATCACCTTTGGCCGGCCGACCTCGTTCCATTCCTTCGGACTCAGCCGATCACCGATCGCCGGATAGATGTATTCCGTCTGCATCAGCGAGAGGGTCTGCTTCGAACCGAGATAGTGGCCAGGACCACCGATCACCGCAGCCCGGATGACATCAATCGACAACGTCTCATCGTTGACATCGATTCCCTTGATCGTGCGTTGCACGGCACCGACGATGTCGTTGTCGAGCACCACTCCCTCTAGCGAGAACCCGAGCAGGCTGCCGTGCATGCCCGCCGACTCGTAAATCAGGTTCGCGCCGGCGTTGCCGACGAGCGCATGGTTGTAACCCTTCTCCGCGCCGGCTTGCGCATCGGGCATCTTCGCGTCGCTAATACCGGACGACGTGCCACCAGTGAGGTCGTAGAAGTGAGCCATTTGCGCGCACGCCGACGACAAGATCGCTTGCTCGGGGCTACCACCCGACATTGCACCACTGCGTAGGTCGCTGACAAACGGCCACAGTCCGAAGATGGCTGGATGCCCGGGTTTGATCGCGTTCACGTACGCAAGACCGGCCAACACTTCGGCAACCTCTTGCACAAGTGCCCCCGCCAGCGCCGCCGGCGCGGTAGCACCGGCTTGTCCAGCCGACAAGAGCAGCACCGGCATACCGCCGCGCACTGCAACCTCTAAACAACGGCACGCGTCGGCGGCAAACTTCAACGGCGGAACGACGAAACAGTTCGACTGGCTGACGAAGGGTCGCGCCCGCCATTTATCCTCGCCACCGGCGATGTGGTGCAGCATCTTCAACGAGGCTTCAAGGTGATCGGGATGCACCCACGAAGTTCCGACGTGTTTGGTAGTGCCGCTGACGCTGAGGTAGCAGGTGTTGATATCCATCTCGGCGGGGTCGGGTAAGTCACGCGGCACGACCGAGCGCTGATAGAAGTGGATGTGCTCCATCCTGTCGACAAGGCGCGCGATGTCATATGCATCCTGCGAGTTGGACTCGCGGTACTCGCCGGTGATCGGATCGACGATGTACACCGCCGCGCCGGCCGTGCCGAAGTACACCTTCTTGCCCCACGGTTCCATGTCGAACTGTGGGTCTTGCGCGTGTAACACAAAGTTGCGCGCGGCCATCGCCAACGTGTCCTCGATGAGCGACCGGGGGAACAGCAGCCGACCTTCGGAGCTGATCGTGCAACCCTTGGGCAGCAAGTAGTCGAGGCAACTTGGAATCGCGTCTGCGAGCCCGATGTTTTCCAGCACGTCGAGCGCTGCCAGATGGACCTTCATCACCTCGGCATCAGTGAGCACCTTGTAGCGCCCGCCAACCATGCCCGGGTTTACCGGGCGCACGTCGAGGGCCAGTGGTGCCGCTCGCAATGCTTGCCGCGCGGCCCGCCCGCCTCGCCGTCCGCCTTCTTGGGTTTCGCTCACTCAGCGATGATAGGTCGAATACTCTGGTTGGGCCTCACGGAGGGAAAGCACAATGACAACTGAAGGCTTCTTGGGTTACTACGTCGAGACTCGCGACTACGACGCAACCGCCGCGTTCTGGAAGACACTCGGCTACGAGGAAGTGTTCGAAACCGACCACAAGTCCGGGCAGTGGACGCACCCAGCGGGCGGGCCGTACGTTTTCATCGCCGAGCAGCACGAACGCGAACTGACGACTCATCCGATTCTGAAGGTCACCGACTCCGCATCGTTCGCGCCGAAGGCACAGTCGCTGAACTTCGACCGCGCCTTCGAACCGCAACACTGGGGAGTAGTCGAAGCCATAATCCTCGACCCCGACGGCCGCGAAGTCAGCCTGCAAGCGCCGCAATAGTCGAGGTTTTTCTCCCGGAGTCCGCGCACCCGAGGGTTTCGTCCCTGCCAGCGGGGAGGAAACCCTCGACACCCATGCGGCGGGAGCAAACCCTCGACTGCCTAGAGCTTGACCCGTTCGCTTTTGGGGTCGTACCAGGGGTCTAGGGAGACTTTGGCCGGGACCCGTTCGCCGGCGATCTCGCACTCGTAGGTGCCGTTGAGCACGAAATCGCGGTCGACGACGCTGCCATCGGGGGCCGACACGTAGCCCATGCCAAGAGCGGCGCCGATTGTGTAGCCGTACATTCCGGAAGTGATGCGCCCAACGATGACGCCGTCGCGCACGATCGGCTCGTTGTGCAGCAGCAACTTGTCGGAATCGACGAGCGAGAACTGTGCCAGCCGTTGACGAACACCGGTCAGCTTCTGCTTCATCAGCGCCTCGCGGCCGATGAACCCGCCCGACTTGTTCCACGCGACGACAAAACCAAGACCGGCCTCGAGCGGCGTCTCGTCGGGGCCGATGTCGTGACCCCAGTGGCGGTACCCCTTCTCCATGCGCAACGAGTTGAGCGCGTGGTAGCCCGCGTGACGCATCCCGAACTCAGGCCCGGCGGCGACGATTGCATCGAACACACCGGTGGCGAACTCGGTGGGGATGTACAACTCCCACCCCAACTCCCCCACGTACGTGACACGGCTTGCGCGCACGCGCGCATAGCCGAGGTCGATGATGCGCGAGGTTCCGAACGGGAACGCCACGTTCGACAGATCGTCGGCGAGCGAGCGACTGGTCAGCGATTGCAACAGCGCTCGGGAGTTGGGACCCATCACGCTGAGCACCGCGTGTGCGGACGTCACGTCGGTTGCAACGACGCGAGCACTCGCGGGAATGTTCGCCTTCAGGTAGGCGAAGTCGCGCACCTGCGTCGCTGCCGCCGTCACGACGAGGTAACGATCGGCGGCCTCGCGCGTGATTGTGAGGTCGGCTTCGATGCCACCGCGTTCGTTGAGCCACTGCGTGTAGACGATCTTGCCAACCGGAACGGCGACGTCGTTGGCACAGATCTGATTGAGCACTACCTCCGCATCGGGACCTTCCACCGAGAACTTGCCGAACGACGACTGATCGAACACACCGACCGCGTTGCGCACCGCATGGTGCTCCTCGGCCGAATACGGGAACCAGTTCTGCCGACCGTACGAGTACTCGTATTCGGGCGTCACACCAGCGGGCGCGAACCAGTTGGTGCGCTCCCATCCGGCGGTCTCGCCGAAGCAAGCGTTCTTCGCGGCGAGGCGATCGTGCAACACCGATCGGCGCACACCTCGTGCGGTTGCGGGTTGAAAGAACGGCCAGTGCATTGCGTACAACAAACCGAGCGCCTCGACCGTCCGGTCGTGCAGGTAGCTCGCGTTGCGCTGAAACGGCATCACGCGGCGAATGTCGACATCCCACAGGTCCATCGGCGGATGACCATCGAGGATCCAATCGGCCAACACCTTGCCGGCGCCGCCCGAGGACTGAATGCCGATCGAGTTAAAACCGCACGCCATAAACAGGCTCTTCACATCCGGCGACTCGCCGAGTAGATAACGATCGTCGGGAGTGAACGACTCGGGTCCGTTGAAGAACAATCGAATGCCGGTCTCGGCGAGAATCGGCATGCGATGCGTCGCCGCTTCCACCAACGGCGCGATGTGTTCGAAGTCTTCTGGCAGCGTGCCGAACGAAAACTCCTCAGGTATTCCACTGGCGCCACCGGGCTTGGTCATTCCCCATGGCTTCGACACCGGCTCGAACCAACCGATCAGCAGCTTGCCCGTGTCCTCGCGGAAGTAGCCGCAACTGTCGGGGTCGCGCAGCGTCGGCATCATCGGTGAGATGCCAGCGACCGGCTCGGTGACGATGTAGAAGTGTTCTGCCGCGTGCAAGGGCACGACTGCGCCGGCCGCATCACCCAACTCGCGGCCCCACATGCCCGCCGCGTTGACGACGGCATCGGCGCGAATCTCGCCAACGGTTCCGTCGACCTCGTACGCGACGCCCACCGCACGACCATTCTCGACGATGATGCGCGACACCTTCGCGTTCTCGACGATGCGCACACCGCGTGCCCGCGCACCCTTGGCCAACGCTTGCGTGGTGTCAACCGGATTGGTCACACCATCGCCCGGCACGTACACGCCTCCAACTAGGTCGTCCACGTTGGTGAGCGGCACCAGCTCTTTGATCTCAGACGGCCCGATGATGTCGACCTCGACTCCGAACACGCGCGCCATCGAGGCACCGCGCGTGATTTCCTCAAGCCGTTCCTTGTTCGGAGCGACCAGTACCGAGCCGCGCTGCTGGAAGCCGGTCGCCTGGCCGGTCTCTTGCTCGAGCGTCGAGAACAGGTTGGTGGTGTACTGCGCCAGCCGCGTCAGGTTGTGGGTGGCACGCAACTGGCCAACCAACCCGGCGGCATGCCAGGTCGTACCGCTGGTCAGCTGCTTGCGTTCCAGCAGCACGACGTCGTTTTCACCACGCAACGCAAGGTGATACGCGATGCTGCAACCGACAATTCCGCCGCCAACGATGACGACGCGAGCAGAGCTAGGAAGATCCGGCATAGTGGTTGCTATCTTCACATGCCATGAACGAGCAGGCACGAATCGTCGTCATCGGTGGAGGCATAGCGGGCTGCAGCACGCTCTATCACCTTGCCAAGATGGGTTGCACCGACGCGCTGCTGCTCGAGCGCGACGAGTTGACCTCGGGCTCCACTTGGCATGCCGCGGGCAACGTGCCGACGTACAGCACCAGCTGGAGCATCATGAAGGTGCAGTCGTACTCGGCGGCGCTGTACCGCGAGTTGGCGAAGGACTCCGAGTTCCCAATCAGCTACCACGTCACCGGTTCCGTGCGGCTGGCGCACAGCGCCGAGCGCTTCGCCGAATTCCGCCACGTCACCAGCATGGCCAACGCGCAGGGAATGGGTTACGACATGTTGACGCCTGCGCAACTCGTCGAGCGCTACCCGCTGATCGAGACGCACGATCTGGT
>JAYVVU010000180.1:0-10785 GCA_043786755.1 Actinomycetota bacterium | reverse complement strand
ATACGAAGCTCGAGCGCTACGCCGGCCAAGAAGGTTGGCCGATCGTGGTGTTCAGCAAGCGCACGAAGGCAGTCATCCGCCGCAGCACCCAAGCCGTGGGTGCAGTCGGATTAGTGGCAGGCGGCTTCGCAACCGGAACCCGCAGAGCAGCCAGAGCCCGCCGCTTCTTCCGCTAATCGAGTCGAGGGTTTGCTCCCTCGCGGGAGCAGTCGAGGGTTTCCCTCGACTCAAAGTTTTAGGCGAGGGGGGTCAACCCGAGCTGGCGGGATTGGGCTACCAATCTGTTTTGGCTGTCCCAGACTTCGCCGTCTTCGCTGAAGAAGCCGCCCTGCACGAAGTGCGTGCGGAAGACACAACGAACCGGACCCGGCGCGGGAATAGCGCGCACGTGCACGGTCATTTCCAGCGTCGGCACCCATCCCGGTGGCAGGTCGATATGGAACACCGCGGGCGGGAACGCGTCGCATGCGAGTAGCAGCGCCAGCGTGTCGACCGGTCGACCGTCCGCAAATGCGAAGTACCCGGCCATCTCGGCATCGCCCTTGCGTTCGCCGCGCATGAACGATTCGTCACCCGGACGCAGTCGCACGTTCAGTCGCGCATTCAACGCAACGTGCGCGACGCCTTGCACTGGCGACCGCGGCACGCACTCTTCCATCGGCGGCATGTCGGGTGGCCCACCAACGATGTGGGTGAAGTCGTCGGTCGCTTGCGAAAGATCGCCAAAGATGCCGGTCGCCTGCAAGATGGGCTTGCCATCGCGTTGCATCCGACCAGTGACCGTGCTGAACCGCCGACCCGCCTTCACCATCGTTGCGTCGATTTGCACCGGACCTGGCGTGCCGGGCGCGAGATAGTGACCAGTAACGGACAACGGGTCGGCGTTACCACTCACTGCTCGCAGACGGCTCGCGGCTAACGCCAATAGGTAGCCACCGTTCGCGTTGCCGTTGATATCCCAACCGTCGGCGATTGCGCCGGCACCATCTGCTGCAACACGCGTTGCGTCATCGAATTCGCTCATAGTCGCCAATACTCGCGGCCGTCGGTTGCCACTGACTCATTGAGCAGCAAGCGATCGAGATGTTGCTGAATCGAACGCTTCTCGACGCTCTCGCCGAACAGGGGTGGACGCGTACCGGGTCGGTACACAATTCCGATCTCAACCAGTTCATCGAGCGTGCGCCGCTGCGCGAGCAGATCGAGCAGCGCAGCTTCTCGTCGCGGAATCGCTTCGCCGAACGCGCTGACCGCCGCAGCGAACGCATCATGCCCGTCGACGACACCCTTGTGATGGAACGTCACATAGTGATCGGCGACGACGTGCGGCAAATTGCGCAGCGTCGTCTCGAATTCCTCAAGACTGCTTCCCGCGTCGCCGTAGTACGGGCCAAAGGTCGAGAGGTCGATGTCGCCGGTGACGACGACGGTCGGACCGTCGACTTGCTCGATCGCGAACAGGCAGTGCCCGCCGGTGTGCCCGGGTGATGACACGGCGCGCACCACGACCCCACCGAGGTCCCACGATGCGCCGTCGTCGAAGCCGGCCGCGTCGGGCCAGCCGTAGAAGTGAAAACGTTCGGTCACGAACTCGGTCATCGCCGGAATGCGGTCGGCAGGCAGCCCGTACAGCGCCATCAACCCGCCAACCGACTGCAGCGCCGCGAGATCGCGGCGGTGCACGCTGATCGCTCCCGTCTGCACTGCCGACAATCCGGCGGCGTGGTCCTCGTGCGCGTGCGTCAATAACACCTGGTCAACACGCATCGCAGGCGAAGCGGCGTGCACCGTCTGCGACGGATCGATCAGCAACGACCCGCCCGATCCCCGTACCAACACACTGTTGCCATCGGGGTACTTGCCCTGATCGATACCGAACAACACGGTCACGCACGGACCGAGGGCACGTGTACTCGCCATCGGCCCCTTCACCCGAACGACCGTATCGGTTAAGTGCTTGCCCATGCGTATGCGGTCGGGCGTATCCTTGAACCCGTGACCTACGTGGCCCAGACCCGTCGAATGCGCACCGGCTCCTGATCAGCCGGTTATTCGCCATTCTTCGAAAGGACTTCCCGTGAGCACGTACTACCTAACGACCCCTATCTATTACGTCACTGCCAAGCCGCACCTAGGCCACGCGTACACCACCATCATCGGCGACGCACTCGCCCGCTGGCATCGCTTGCTCGGCGACGACGTCTACTTTCTCACCGGCACCGACGAACACGGCCAGAAGGTGCAGGAATACGCCGATGCCGCCGGCCAAAGCGCGCAGGATTTCGTCGACGAGATCGCACCGCTGTACGAGCAGGCATGGAAGCGGCTGAACATCAGCAACACCGATTTCATCCGCACCACCGAAGCGCGTCACAAGCTGGGCGTCGCCGAACTGTTGCAGCGTTGCTACGACGCGGGCGACATCGAGCTCGATGTGTACAAGGGCAAGTACTGCGTCGCGTGCGAGGAGTACTACACCGACGACGAACTCGACCCGGGCGACCTGTGCAAGATCCACAAGCGCACCGTCGAGTACTACGAGGAGGAGAACTACTTTTTCCGCCTCAGTCGCTACGAGCAACGACTGATCGACTGGTACGCCGCGCACCCGGGCGTGATCGTCCCCGAGTTCCGCGCCAACGAAGCACTCGGGTTGATTCGTGGTGGGCTGCGCGACTTCAGCGTCAGCCGCACAAGTCTGAAGTGGGGCATTCCGTTGCCGTGGGATGCGAAACACGTTGCGTATGTGTGGTTCGACGCACTCGCGAACTACATCACCGCCATCGGTTTCGGTAGCGGCGACACCGGTAGTGGCACGGCACAGTTCGAGAAGTGGTGGCCGGCGCGACACCTGATCGGTAAGGACATCATTCGCCATCACTGTGTGTACTGGCCCGCAATGCTGATGAGCGCCGGCATCGAGCCGCCCGCTGGTTGGGCAGTAGGTGGCTGGTTGCTGTCGGGTGGCGAGAAAATGAGCAAGACGAGCGGCAACGTCGTCAACCCGCTCGTTCTCATCGACGACATCGGTGTCGACGGCTTCCGCTACTACGTGCTCGCCGAAACGACATACGGCCAAGACGGCGACTTCACCTACGAAGGCCTGATCGGGCGGTACAACAGCGACCTCGCCAACAACCTCGGCAACTTGCTGTCGCGCGTCGCGACGGTGGTCGACAAGAAATGCGGTGGCGTCGGCCCCGCACCGCGCTCCGACTCACCACTGGCCGCTGCCGCGGCCGCCGCCTACGAAGCAACCGCAGAAGGTTGGGATGCGATGCAGCCCAGTCGCGCCCTCGACGCGACGTGGCAACTCATTCGCGCAACGAACGCGTACCTGGAAACGAACGAGCCGTGGAAAGCCGAGCCGGTCGCGGCAGTCGATGCCGTGATGGGCGACGCGCTCGAGGCGCTGCGCATCGTCGCGATCCTTGCTAGCCCGGCCGTGCCAGCGACGAGCCAGATCGTGTGGGAACGACTCGGGCTGAGTGGCGATGTCACCGATCAACGATTGCCGATCGCAGCGCAGTGGGGCGGCTACCCCGGCGGCTTGCCAGTGACCAAGGGCGAACCGCTCTTCCCGCGACGATGATTAACGACACACGCCAATGAGCGACATGTACATCGACAGCCACTGCCATCTGTACGACACTCGCGGTGCCGACGTCGACGAAGTAATCGCCGGCGCACGCGCCGCGGGTGTCGCGAAGATGATCACCATCGGCTGCGACGCGGCAACATCGCAGCAGGCGATCGACATCGCAGCGCGTCACGAGGGCGTATATGCGACCGCGGGCTTGCACCCACACGAAGCTGTGCAGGGCGTCGACACAATTCGACACCTCTTCGACAACCCCAATGTCATCGCCGTCGGTGAAGCCGGTCTCGACTACTTCTACGAGCACTCACCCCGCGCGCAACAGCGCGTCGCCTTCGCCGAACAAATCCACATCGCACACGAGCGCAAGCTTCCGCTCGTCATTCACGCCCGCGACGCGTGGGACGACACCTTCGACGTCCTAGCCGCGGAGGGCGCGCCCGAGCACACCATCTTCCATTGCTTCACCGGCGGTCCCCAAGAAGCACGCCGCTGCCTCGACCTCGGCGCATACTTGAGCTTCAGTGGCATCGTCACCTTCAAGACCGCAACAGAATTGCAAGAGGCTGCGCAAATGTGTCCCGCCGATCGCATGTTGGCCGAGACCGACAGCCCCTACTTGGCACCGATTCCCCATCGCGGCACCACCAATCGACCGGAATACGTCACCGTTGTTGTGCAAGCGCTCGCCGATCTGCGTGGCGTGGCGCTCGACGAAGTGCGCCAGGCAACGGTCGATAACGCCTGCCTTGCCTTCCCTGCCCTGCGTCCGTAGCGTTCAACCACTCAACAAACTCGTGAAACCATGAACACCTTCGACCGTCGCCGCATCCGCGCTGCTGCCTTGATCACCGTCACCGTGCTGGCGCTGTTTTGGGTATTCAGTAGTGGTTCTTCGAACGGCGACAATTCATCGGCGACCACGTGTATCGGGTGTGTGGACGACGCCGGTAACTCGGCGCCATCGACTACCGAGTACGAGCCCTATCCCCCGTTGTTCGTCGGTGGCGAAGAGAACGTATCGCCCCCCGACCCCGTCAGCATTGCTACGGCTCCAGAGCCCAACGCCTACGAGTTTCTAACGACCACGCAATTCGCGCGTTACAACGATGCCACCGATGCGGCTGGCAACCCGCTCTCTGGTCGAAAAGCCAGATGCTCCACATTGCTGGCACCCGATGGCGCGCTGCTCACCGTGACAAACGTCGACAACGGCCAATCCACGACGTGCACTAACACCCAGGGCTTCACCATTCCTCCCGGCGTTGGCATGGTGTTGGGAACCGACGCGTTCGCCGAAATCGGCGACCTCTCCGATGCACCACTGGCCGTGCGCGTGCGCTGGGACCCAGACGCTCCGCTCGATGTGCCGGGCGATCAGATCGACAACGCACCTGACGAAACCACTACGACTAGCTGACTGATGCACAATCGGGCGACGATCACCGAGCTGCTAGCTCGCGGCGGCCTGAGCCCGCGTCGCGATCTTGGACAAAACTTTGTGGCCGATGCGAACACGGTGCGCCGGATCGCGCGCCTTGCCGAGGTTGGCCCCGGGGATCGCGTTGTTGAAGTTGGTGCCGGGTTCGGTTCGCTGACACTGGCACTCGCCGAAACGGGCGCCGAGATACTGGCTGTGGAAGTCGACCGCGGCATCGTGCCCGTGTTGCGGGAAGTAATGCTGCCGCACAAGAACGTGACCGTTGTCGAAGCTGACGCGATGCGCGCCGACTGGTCCGAACTCCTCGGCGACAAAGGCGGCTGGGTGCTCGTCGCCAACTTGCCGTACAACGTCGCCACTCCCTTGGTGTGCGACCTGCTCGACGACGTACCGCAAATTGAGCGAATGCTGGTGATGGTCCAACGTGAAGCAGCCGAACGTTTCTGCGCGACGCCGCGCACCCCGCAGTACGGAGCCGTGACGGTGAAGATCGCCTATTGGGCGACGGCTCGCATCGCGGGACTGGTGCCAGCGAATGTATTTGTGCCGCGACCAAAGGTCGAATCGGCACTCGCGGACATTCGTCGCCGCCCGCAGCCAGCTACCGGAGCCGCTAGTGCGGATCTCTTCCTGCTGATGCGTACTGCGTTCGGGCAGCGACGCAAGATGATGCGCCGCTCGCTTGCCGAAGTCGTGACGCCGCAAGTCTTCGAAGAAGCCGGCATCGATGCTGCGCGGCGCCCAGAGGAACTCGACGTGTATGAGTGGGGCCGCCTAGCGTTGAGTTGGCGGGCGGCGCAATGACCGTCGCTTCAACGGCCGAACCCTCAGCGATAAGGGTGGTAGCCAACGCGAAGTTGACGCTGACGCTGCGCGTCACAGGCTTGCGCGACGACGGCTATCACCTGATCGACGCGGAGATGGTGTCGTTGGCGCTGGCCGACACGCTCACGATTTCACCCGACGGCGATGGCATCACGTGCGACGGCGCGTTCGCCGAAGGCACTCCGCTCGACGGGAACAATCTTGTTGCACGTGCATTGCAGCTCTGCGAGCGCACCGCTGGCGTGCACATTCACAAGGCGATTCCTCACGGCGGCGGACTTGGCGGCGGCTCAAGCGATGCAGCGGCGGTGCTGCGCTGGGCCGGTTTCTACGACGTGATCAGTGCAGCTGTCATCGGAGCCGATGTCCCGTTCTGCCTTCTCGGCGGACGCGCTCGCGTGCGCGGCATCGGTGAACTGGTTGAACCATTGCCGTTCGAACCGATGGCGATCACGCTCGTGATCCCGCCACTCGCAGTCAGCACACCGGCCGTGTATCGCGCATGGGACGAACTAGGCGGTCCGCACTCAGAGTTCAACGACGAGTTTGTGAACGACCGGTTTGTTAACGACTTGGAGGAGGCGGCGATCGCGATCGAACCGCGACTCGCGGTATGGCGCGACCGGATCAAAGAGGCTGCTGGCGAACGACCGACGCTCGCGGGTAGCGGCGCGACCTGGTTCCTAGGTGGCCATCACAAGATTGCGGAGGCTCTGCCCGATGCGCTGGTGGTTCACACCGAGACGGTGCCCAACTAGACGACTACTTACGAGCGCGCTGGTGCCGCGTGCGGCGGAGCATCTTCTTGTGCTTCTTCTTGCGCATGCGCTTGCGGCGCTTCTTGATCAGTGAGCCCATAGCTCGTGAGACGCTATCGGGTCGAAGCTCGCTACCAAACGCCGGATCCAAACGGCAGGCGCAGGTGCGTTGCCCGGCGCTAGCCTTTCCCACCGTTCCTTCCGGGGTCGTTCAATGGTAGGACGGCAGGTTTTGATCCTGCATATAGGGGTTCGAGCCCTCTCCCCGGAACCGATGCGCTAGAACTTCAAGCATGACAGTTTCGGCGATTGTCCTGGCAGCTGGCGAGGGATCGCGAATGCGCTCCGCCCGCCCGAAGCCGCTGCACCTGATCTGCGGTCGCCCAATGGTGCTGCACGTCATTCATTCGCTCGAGCAGGTCACGCCGTGGCGCACGGTCGTCGTCGTCGGCCACGGTGCGGAACGGGTCACCAAGAAGGTGCAAGAGCAGTCGCCGGCGTGGGCGAACGTGTCGTTCGTCGAGCAAACCGTGCAAGCCGGCACCGGCGACGCTGCACTCGTCGGGCTCTCTGCCTTGCCAGGCGCTGGTCTCGACGACGACCTCGACGACACATCGACGGTCGTCGTTTTGCCCGGCGACACTCCGTTGCTACAAGCATCGACACTCGACGCGCTTGTCGCCGCCCATAACGCCAACGAATACGCGGCCACGCTGATCACCTCGGTGCTCGACGACCCGACCGGTTACGGACGCGTCGTCCGGGCGCCCTCCAAGCAGGGCGACGGCCGGGTGTTGCGCATTGTTGAGCAACGCGACGCCGACGAAGACGCGCGCGCCATCAAAGAGGTGTGCACCAGCATGTATGCCTTCCGCCGCGATCTGCTCGGCCCGGCGTTGCGCCACCTCAGCCCCGACAACTCGCAAGGCGAGTACTACCTCACCGACGTGATTGGCGTGCTGGCGACGATGGGCCACCGCATTGGTTGCGTGCAAGCGCCGCCCGCTGAGACGCAGGGCGTCAACGATCGGTGGCAGTTGGCCCTTGCCGAGCGCGAACTACGCAGCCGCACCAACCGGCGCTGGCTGCTCAACGGCGTGACGATGCTCGATCCGCGCCAGACCTTCGTCGATGTCACGGTCAAGCTCGGTCGCGACGTCACCCTCTATCCGGGCACGATTCTGCAGGGCAGCACGGTCGTCGGCGACGGGTGCGAGATCGGTCCCGACACTCGGCTGACCGATTGCTCGGTCGGCAACGAAGCGACGGTCGAGCACACCGTTGGTCGCGAAAGCGAAGTCGGCGAGGCCGCACACGTCGGTCCGTACGCATTTCTTCCGTCAGGAAGTTCCGTGAAGCCCGGCACGACAACCGGCGCGTTCTACACTGCACCTGCCGAATGAACAGCCAAGACAAACTGCCGAACTTCAGGAGCGCGATGGAGAAGCCAACGACCAAGCGGATGGCGCTCTACTCGGGGCGCACGCACCCTGCGTTGGCGGACGAAGTGGCCGAACATCTCGGAGTCGATCTTGGGCACCCAGGGTTCGTGCAATTCGCGAACGGCGAGATGCGTGTTCGCTTCGGCGAGAGTGTGCGCGGTAGCGACGTGTTCATCATGCAGACGCATTGCGGCTACGACGGACGCAGCATCAACGACTCGATCATGGAACAACTGATCATGTGCGACGCCGCGTTCCGCGCGTCCGCGAAACGCATCACCGCGGTGTGCCCGTTCTACGGCTATGCCCGCCAAGATCGCAAGGCCGAGGGGCGCGAACCGATTACCGCTCGCCTTGTCGCCGACCTGTTCAAAGCAGCTGGCGCCAAGCGCATGGTCAGCATCGATCTGCACAGCGGCCAGATCCAGGGCTTCTTCGAAGGGCCAGTGGATCACCTCACCGCCATGCCGGTGCTCGAGAATTACGTACGCAAGAACGCTCAGGGTCGTGCGCCGGTGATCGTCGCTCCCGACGCCGGCCGCATCAAAGTGGCCGAGCGCATGTCGCAACACCTTGGCGACTTGGGTGCCGACCTGGCTTTCATCTACAAGCGCCGCCCGAAAGGCACGGCCAACATCGCGGAAGCCAAAGAAGTGATGGGCGATGTCGATGGTCGCCTGTGCATCGTGATCGACGACATGATCGACAGCGGCGGCACGATCTGCTCGGCTGCCGACGTGATGATGGCCCGTGGCGCTACCGAAGTGTGGGCGATGGCTACCCATGCGGTGCTCAGTGGTCCAGCGATCGATCGGCTGAAGAACTCGGTGATCACGAAGGTTGTCGTCACCAACACGTTGCCGCTCTCGGCGGACAAGCAAATCGACAAGATCGAAGTGCTGTCGATTGCGCCGCTGATCGCCGATGCACTGAGCGCCGTGTTCGACGACACCAGCGTCAGCGAAATCTTTGGCGGCGAAAACCAGTCGTAGCTACGGAACTAGTGCAGGACCTCGATCTTGCACTTCGCGCCCGGCACCTTCGCGAGCCGAACATCAGCGGTGAGCAGTACCACATCAAAAAGCTCAGCGACCGCGATGTATGACGCGTCGTACATCGTGACGTTGTTCCGCAACTCCCAACAACGAACGATGAGATCCTTGTGGGGAAATCGCGCGATACGAAGGTCGTGGAGATCGGCCAAGGCCTGATTCGCACGCGGGAGGCTCACGCGCTTCAAGGCGCACAACTTTCGCATCGCTGCGGCAACTTCGAGGTCGACTAGCGCGGGAGCCACAAGTCGTTGACCTCGCAACTGTTGACGCGCGCGGTGTCCCGCAGCGCCATCGTCGCTCAGCGCAGTTACGAGCGCGCTTGCGTCAGGAACAATCAATGGGAATCGCGTTCAGCGCGCACTATTCGCGCAGCGGTCTTCAAGCCGACGTTGCCCCCAGAGCGATGAGAAACTCGGTCGAGCACCTCGTCGACTGTTGGGGTGAGCGCCTCGTCGCACAGGCAGCCCAAAACGAACTCCTGCAAAGACTGTCCCGCAGCAGCCGCTCGGCGATGCAACGCGACATGCACTTCCGCAGGCACATTCTTGACCTGAATCGTGGGCATCGCGACACAGTATCGCCGTGGCGCCAATTTGGCGCTGTGTCCGCCAAACCAGCGCCAAGGCTGGACGGTCTCCATCCGGCGCGTGCTGCCAAGATGTGTCCGTGGAACTCGATGCCTATTTGGCCGTCATCGCCAGCGAGGCGGCTCGCATGGTGGCGGTGGCCGAAGAGGCGGGGCTCGACGCGAAGACGCCAACGTGCCCGACGTGGAATCTGCGCAAGCTCATTCACCACACCGGCGAGGTTCACCGTTGGGCAACAGCCGTTGTTGCTGGCAAGTACACCAGCCTCGCCAAAGTTCCCACCGACACACGCGGGCCACTGCCAACCGATGCAAAGACGATCGATTGGTTTCGCGACGGCGCAGTGGCACTGATCCACGAACTCGCCACCGCTGACCAATCCGTGAAGTACGACGCGTTCCTCGCCGATCCACCAACTCCACGGCTGCTGTTTTGGGCTCGGCGCCAGGCGATGGAAATCAGCATCCACCGCGTCGATGCCGAATCAGCGGTTGGCCGGTGCACTCCCTGCACACCCGACGTCGCGGCTGATGGCATCGACGAGTTTCTGACTGGCTTCATCACCCGCGGCAAGGGTGTCGTGCACCGCGATCCACTGAAAACGATCGGCGTGGCACCTAAAGATGTGCCCGAGCGGTGGACGGTCACAATCAGCGACGGCCCAATCGTCACCGAGCGCAAAGCTCGCAAGGCGGATTGCACGGTCACAGGCTCGGCCAGCGACATCTTCATGGCCCTGTGGAACCGGCCAGCGCTTGACGAATCGGGGGTCAAGGGCGACTCCAGCCTGTTCACCGACCTTGGTGCCAATGTCCGGATTCGGTGGGGCTGAAATAGCCGATCTGGGGTCTTGGCGGGTACGATTTCAAGCCGTTCTGTCACGCTCTGATTGAGGCCCGCATGTCCGAAACCAAACTTGTCGCCCAGCTCCGCACCACCAAGGGTTCGCCCGCCGCACGTCGGCTGCGCGCCGAAGGCCACATCCCGGGCGTGCTCTACGGCCACGGCATGAGCCCGCTCAGCGTCACCGTCGAGCGCCGCGAACTTCGCCTCGCGCTCAGCGGCCCCGCCGGTTCCAA
>JAYVVU010000179.1:0-4734 GCA_043786755.1 Actinomycetota bacterium | reverse complement strand
ACGGTGTAGCGGTCTCGGCCCTCGTCCTCCTCGCTGCTGGCGATTCGGTCATTCTCGACACGTGCGATGGCAGCACCCCGGTAGTTGTGCGCTTGGTCGACCTCGGTCCGGTTCGAGTCTTCGACCCCCGGTGAACGGGTCGCTCGTACACTCGCAGCGGTGGATGAACCCTCTCTATACGATGCCGTTGACGGCATGCCATTCTTTGAGCGGCTCGTCGACGCGTTCTACGACGGTGTAGTGACGGATGCCGTACTGCGCCCGCTCTACCCAGACGACGACCTCGCCGACTCGCGTCGGCACCTCACGCTTTTCCTCGCGCAGTACTGGGGTGGGCCACAGACATTCAACGAAGAGCGAGGGCACCCGCGCTTGCGGCTGCGACACATGCCCTTCTACGTTGGCACTGTTGAGCGCGATCGCTGGCTCCTGCATATGGGAGCCGCTGTTGAGCGGACGACCGAATCGCAATCAATTCGAGCGACGTTGATGAATTATTTCGTTCCCGCTGCTGAGCATCTGCGCAACGACACCGGCCTGCCGATCAGTAGTAACGGACCTAGAACGACCAGTCTTAGTACTGCCAGGGAAACGCCTCCCAGTTAGGCGGGCGTTTGTCGATGAACGACGAGCGACCCTCTTCTGCTTCATCGCTGGCGTACGCCAAGCGCGTTGCCTCACCGGCAAATATCTGCTGGCCGACTAGCCCGTCGTCGATCATGTTGAACGCGAACTTCAACATTCGTTGCGCGGTCGGGCTCTTGCCGTTGATTTCCTTCGCCCATTGCAGTGCCGTGGCTTCCAGTTCCGCGTGCGGTACTGACGCGTTCACCATGCCCATGCGATGGGCATCGTCGGCCGTGTATTCGCGCCCCAGGAAGAAGATCTCGCGTGCAAACTTCTGGCCGACCTGGCGAGCGAGATAGGCGCTGCCGAAGCCGCCATCGAAGCTGGCCACGTCGGCATCGGTTTGTTTGAAACGCGCGTGCTCAGTACTTGCAAGTGTGAGATCGCTCACCACGTGCAGACTGTGCCCGCCGCCGGCCGCCCAACCGGGGATGACACAGATGACCACCTTGGGCATGAAGCGGATCAGGCGCTGCACTTCCAGAATGTGTAACCGGCCCGCACGCCCCGGCTCGATTGAAGCGCGTTCGTCGCCCGATGCGTACTTGTAACCATCGCGGCCACGAATGCGTTGGTCGCCACCGCTGCAAAATGCCCAGCCGCCGTCCTTCGGCGACGGCCCGTTGCCGGTGAGCAAGACGCAGCCGACATCGGTGGTCATGCGCGCGTGGTCGAGCGCGGTGTACAGCTGATCGACGGTGCGCGGTCGAAATGCGTTGCGCACCTCCGGCCTGTTAAACGCAACGCGCACCGTGCCGTGCTCGACCGAACGGTGGTAGGTGATGTCGTCGAACTCGAACCCGGGGACCTCGCGCCACGCGGCCGGGTCGAAGATTTCGGAGACCATGCCGCCACTCTAGGGACCGCCAAACCCCACCTGCTGATACCGTCGCTTGAATGGCGTTGGAGATCTTTGGAGTTGCCGGTTTACCTGAAATTGAGGCCGGTACCGACCTCGGCACGGCCATCAGCGATGTCGCCGCCGCCAACGGCACGCCAATCGTTGATGGCGACATCGTGGTCGTCACGTCCAAGATCGTTTCCAAGGCCGAGGGCCGGACGGTCGAGTTGTCGAGCGTTGAACCATCGCCCTTCGCGCGCGAGTGGTCGGCAACGTGGGGCAAGGATGCCGCAATCACCGAAGTGGTGCTGCGCGAAGCGAAACGCATTGTGCGCCAACTCGGGCCGGTACTGATCACAGAAACGCATCACGGGTTCGTGTGTGCGAACAGCGGCGTTGACCAGTCCTCCTCGGGTGCCCACGGCAGGGCCGTCCTGCTGCCGCTCGACTCCGATTCGTCGGCTCGCAATATCCGCAAGACGTTGGGCACGAAAGGAGCCAACGCGGCGGTCATCATCTCCGACACGTTCGGCCGTGCCTGGCGCGAGGGCCAAACCGACATTGCGATTGGCATCGCCGGCATGCAACCGATTCTCAGCTACATCGGACAGGTCGACCCGCATGGCCACGAGTTCCAGGTGCAAGCGCTGTGCACCGCCGACGAGCTCGCCGGTGCCGCTGAGCTGGTGAAGGGGAACATCTCACGAGTACCGGTTGCGGTGATTCGGGGCTATTCATGGGAAGTCGACGAAACCGCGACGATTGCCCCGGTGTTACGCGATCAAGCCCGCGATCTGTTCAGATGACGGGATGAACACTCCGCAGCCAGTGCACGTGAACCCTGCAACCCCCAAGCCGGCAACCATTAGCGTCTCGCGCGTCATCGGCGCCACTCCCGAGCGGCTGTATGCGCTGATCAGCGATTTGCCGCGTATGGGGGAGTGGTCACCCGAGAACCAAGGCGGCCGGTGGATGAATGGCGCCAGCGGGCCTTCGTTGCACGCGCGTTTCAAGGGCCGCAACCGAAACGGCTGGCGTCGTTGGACGACCACCGCGAAGGTGATCAGCGCCGATCCGCCGCGCGAGTTCGTGTTCGTGGTGACCAGCCGCGGTTTCCCAGTCGCCAAGTGGGGCTACGTACTCGAGCCCGTCACGGGTGGCACCAAGGTGACCGAGACGTGGTACGACAACCGGTCGAGCTTCTTTGCCAAGGTCAGCGGCACTGCAGTCGGCGTGCGCGACCGCGCCGAGTTCAACCGTGTCGGTATGGAACAAACCCTGGAACGGCTCGCCGCAGCAGTGGAGTGAACAGCGTGACTAGCTGGCGGTGAAGTCGTGTACGGCTTGGACGCCCTGGTCGGGGAAGTTGATGTTGAGCCCGGTGATACCGCTCTCGAGGTACGACAAGTAGGTCTCGTAGTTCTCGAGATCGCGATTGTTCGGCCACACCCAAATCACGTAACCAGCATCCAACGACTTGGCGATCATCTCCGGTGTGAGAACCACGATGTCGCCGTACACCGGCGGTACCTGCAGAATGCGCATGCCATCGGGCAGCGGAACACCGTTCAACACCCAATCAGCGCCTGGCCCCAAGCTGGGCGAAATCTCGACGTCGGGTAGCAGCGCGTGAAACGCAGCGACAGTCGGATCGTCGAACGAAGTCACAACCGATGCTTCGGCGCGATCGAGTTCGACTAACTCGTCGGCGAGCACTTGCGCGGCAGCCAACGCCGGCTCGCCCTCACCCTTGATCTCAATGTTGAGCGGAAGGTCTGGGAAGCGGGAAACCAAGTCGCGGAAGGACGGAATCGCGAAGTCGTCGGGCGAATAGCCCTCGGGTGCTGGCACATCGCCGGTGCGAATGCCGCGATAGATGTAGTCGGCCTCTGGTTGGTCTGTGCACACCCCGCAGTCGGGCGTGAAGTAGTACGCCGCGTCGAGCGCGTTGACTTCGGCGAAGGTCAGGTCGGCGAGCGCGCCGGTGCCGTCGGTGGTGCGATCCACTGTGTCGTCGTGCTGCACGACCAGCACGCCATCAGCGGTCAGGATCACATTGAGGTCGAGCATATCGACGCCATCGTTCACGCTCTCGGAGAAACTGAACAGCGTGCTACCCGGATACTGATCCTCGCCGCCTGTGTGCGCAAGCACGATCGGTCGGCCGAGGTTCAGTAGCTCGTCGATCGTTTTCGGTCGCGGCGGCGGCGCAGGAATCGTGGTCGTTACAGGTCCGGTAGTCGTCGCGGCTTCGGTCGTAGTTGCTTCTGCGACCGTCGTGGGTGCGTCGGTGTCGGCCGGCGTCGACGTCGTGGATGCGTCGCCACCGTCCGAGCAGGCAACCAGCAATCCGATAAGTGCGAGGAACGCGGCTCGTTTCATGCCTGCATACTCGCGTACTCGACGGCAATCTGCGCAGCCGTGGCTGCGTTATTGCGTACGAGGGCGAGGTTGGCAACCAGACTGCGACCGTTGCTGCGTTCGACGATGCGCTTGAGCAGGAAGGGAGTGACGTCCTGCCCGCTAATGCCACGCACATCGAGTTCGGTGAGTGCTTCCTCGATGAAGGCACCAATCTCAGCCGCGGGGATCTCGTCGGCGACCGGGATCGGGTTGGCGATGCTGATACCAGTGCTCAGGCCCAACTCGTCCCACGTTGCCTGCAGATAGCGCGCGAGCGCAGCGGCACCATCGAGTCGGCGTGGTGCAGGCAATCCACTGGTGCGGCTGTAGAACGACGGGAACTCGTCGCTTCCATTCACGACCACCGGCACGCCGAGTGTTTCCAGCCGCTCGAGCGTCAGTTCGATGTCGAGGATGCTCTTGATGCCAGCGGAAACGACGGCAACGGGTGTGATCGCCAGTTCCGTGAGATCGGCAGAAATGTCGAAGCTGCTAGCGGCGCCGCGGTGCACGCCACCAATGCCACCGGTCGCGAACACGCGGATGCTCGACAGCGCTGCGATGCGCATCGTCGCGGCAACGGTGGTCGCACCCGTGAAGCCGGTCGCCATCAGCCAGGGCAGATCGCGTGTGGTTGCTTTGTAGACACCCGGCTCCTTCGCCAGGCGTTCGAGTTGTGTTGGGTCGAGGCCGACGCAGCACTTACCGTCGAGCACGGCGATCGTCGCGGGCGTTGCGCCGTTGGCGCGCACTATCGCTTCCACTTCGTTGGCGAGCTCTACGTTTTGTGGGTACGGCATGCCATGGCTGATGATCGTGCTCTCCAAGGCGACCACCGGGGTTCGCTTGGTGAGGGCAGTAGA
>JAYVVU010000178.1:0-4757 GCA_043786755.1 Actinomycetota bacterium | reverse complement strand
GCGAGCACCGCGGCGATGGTGATCCACGCCGACGGGATCAGGCGACGCCAGCGGCGCACGTAGAAGCGACGAATCGAGATCGTGCCATCGGTCGCGTGCTCGCGTAGCAAGAGCGTTGTGATCAGGTAACCGGAAAGAGTGAAGAAGACGGAAACGCCAAGGAAGCCGCCAGGGGCGACACCGAGGTCGGCGTGAAACATCAGCACTGCAACCACCGCCAGCGCACGCAGGCCATCAATCGCTTCGATGTGCGCCTTGCTCGCGGTCATCGAGGATGAGCTGCGCTGAGAATCACATCGAGTAGCTGGTCGCGCATGATTTGGGTGAGGATGTCGACATCGGCGTGCGATCCATCAAACAACGCTTCGCCGATGGTTGCCTCGTACTCGTTGATTGCCGCGGCATACGGCAGCAACTCGATGTTGGATGAACTGCCGACCCAGCGTTGCACCTGTTCATTCCAGGCGGCGATGCGCTCAGGCGAGGCCATCTCCTCGTTGACAACCTGCCCAGTACGTATCTGCGGACAATCTGCAACCAAGAGCGGAATCCCGAGCAGAGCGAGTGGAGCATCGAACAGGCGCATGTAGTCGTCGTGGAACTGGGTGTACGCGGCGTCACCGGCGACATGATCGCGATCGTCGCCAGGGTATTGCTGGTGGCGCAGTTCGTAGTGAGCAACCATCACCACCACAACGTCCGGCGTGAATGTGGTCAACGTGTCATCGACGAGTTGCGCCATCGATCGGCACCAACCAGTGTCCCATGGCAGGTCGCTCGAAGCGCGTGTCAACCTGACGTTCACGAACGGGCAACCGTTGGCGCCGACCCAACGAACGTCGACGTTGCCGTCCCCGGCGCGGAACAGCGCTTGCGCAAGTATGACCGAGGTTGAGTCACCGACGACTAACACGTGCACAGTGGATGACTCGGCTGGTGGCGGAGAAACCATGTCGTTGGCCAAGTCGTCGATCGAGGTGTGCAATGAGGCCAACCGCGACCGTTCGATCGAGAACCGGGTCAACGCATCGAGCAGATAGTTGCGATCGGCGTTGTCGTACAGCAGGTGCAGATGGAGGTCTGGTGGAAATGCGTCCGATAACTGCGCCAACTTGTCGAGGACTCGGTTCCAGCGCCCACCCAATTGCGCCAGCTCGTCGCTGGTGGGGAAGCCGACCTCATCACTTGTGCGAGTCACTGCCTCGTCGATCGCGCCGAACGTCACGACGACGTCTGTCACCTGACTGGCCCGCGCCATCGCGATCCAGGCCGCGGTCGGGTCGAGACACCCAGCAATGCTGACGATCTCGCCCGTCGGCAGCTGCGCTTCAAGGCCGTCCACGAGTGGGCAGTGTCGATTTGTTCCATCAACAACAGCAAGACCGCTCAGCCGTAGTTCGTCTGGCGCGGCAGGGTCGGAGCCAACGACAAGTACCGGCCGCGGTCGGGCGGTCGTGGTCGTCACCGCGTCGACGGTGTCAATGGTGTCTTCTGGATCGGCAGTGAAAGTGATTTGGCCCGACTCGCCAGCCGCGAGCAGTTGCTCGTTCTCGGAGAGCTCGGGTCGCGGCAGCACAACGATTCCGACGACCAGGCACACGGCGGCGACGAGCGAGGCTGCGAACGTGGTGTGACTGGCGGTGAAGATCCGGCGTGTACGAATCGGCCGCTCGACGACGGTGGTGATGAGTGCGGCGAGCGCCAGCGCCAAAGCCGTTCTTACGGCGAACAGCGGAACAGGATTTAAACCCGTACGCGCTTCGTTGAGCGCTAAGTAGATCGGCCAGTGGATGAGGTAGAGCGCGTACGACCAGCGGCCGATCGCAACAAGCGGTCGCGCACCGAGTACGGCGCTGAACAGCGTGCGCGGCGGCCCGAGCGCGGCGACGACAAGAGCCGCTGAAATGAGTGAGAACGCGGCCAGGCCGCCGCGGTAGATCCAATTGTCGCCAATCGACGCGAGCGTCACGACTAGTCCAAAGGCCGCCAGGGCCACCCACCCGAGAACCTCGCGCGCGACACGACGCAACGTCGGCGCATGAATCGCCAGCAGCACACCAATCAGTAGTTCGGCGGCTCGCGTATGGGTGCCGTTATAAACAAGGTCGCGATCGTTGGTCAACGCGGTCGCAACGACCGAACCAGCGAGCATGATGCTCACCACGACGGAGAGCGTTCGGCGACTGCGCCGGAGTGCCAGCAGTGCGATGAGCGGCATGACCGCATAGAACTGTTCTTCGATGGCGAGCGACCAGAAGTGAGCGAGTGGGCTCGGCTGGCCGATGAACAGGTCCTGATAGCTGAGATCGGCAAATGCGGCTCGCCAGTTGGCCACATTGGCAAGTACCGCCAACGCATCGCCCGGCAGCTCTCGCACCTGCGGCACGGACCACAACGGTGCAGCAGCCAAAACCAGCGCGAGGGTCACCCAGGCAGAGGGCACTAGGCGACGCCAACGACGAGCGTAAAAGCGCTTAATCGAGATTGTGCCCTGTGCTGCGTGTTCGCGGAGCAAGAGGCTCGTGATCAAGTAACCCGAAAGTGTGAAAAACAACGACACGCCAAGGAAGCCGCCAGGCGCGATACCTAAGTCGGCGTGAAAGACGAGCACTGCCGCGACGGCGACCGCGCGCAGACCGTCGATCGCCTCAATGTGGTTCGCCCCGGTCGCCGTAGAGGTCATCGCGTCGGACATCGTAACGGAAGCCTCCACAGGGGCTCCGTCGGGCGGCAGCCCGGTTTCACCAATTCTTCATTGGCAGCACGCGTTGGCGGGGACCGAACTTTGGTGCACTGTGGCCGGCAGCAAGCAGGAGTCGCACGACCCGGCCGCGCTGACCGCGGTATGGCTCGAGCAGCTCCAGCATCTGTTCATCGGTGCTGCGCACGCGCCCGGCGAGCGCGTGCCCGACGATGTTCTTTAGGTGGTAATCGCCGACGGATACGGAGTCGGGGTCGCCGAGCGCCGGCGCCAACGCCGAGCCGATCGTCCATTCGCCGATACCCGGCAACAGAGCCAGCTTCGCCGCCGCCGCAGCCGGCGCGAGTTCCGCCCATTGCCACAACTTGGTTGCGTGCTTAGCGAGTTGGCGTAGCGGTTCGGCGCGCTTGGCTTCGATACCGAGCGGATGAAACCACCATGCGGGCTGACCAGCGAGGTCGTCGGGTGCCGGTGGCAACAGCAGGTCGGTGGGCCCCGGCGCAGCTACGCCAAGTCGCTTCACCAGTGCGCGCCACTGGTTGATGCCCTCGCCACCGGTGACTCGTTGGCCAAGGACGGTCGGCAACAGTTCGTGATACAGCGTGTAGCTGGCGCCGAAGCGCAACCATGGGTGGTCACGCTGTGCGGCCATGATGGCCGGATGCGCATCGCGGAACGTGTGGCCCGCATCGTTGGCGCCGGTCATCGCGCCGGCGCGCTGTTGCATCCAGTCGGCGCCAGGACCCCACGCCTCTGCGACTAGCTCGTCGCCGCGAAAGTCAAGATGCAGTGTCGCCGGACCGAGTGGCGTGTACGTCGCGCGCCAGAACTCACCCGAGGTCAGACGAGTCGTTGGGTCGCCGGTACCAAAGCGGTAGTACGACAGCGTCTCGGCGACTTCGTGACTACTGCGCGACGAACCGATGCTCGCGATCGTAATCCGCGTGGAGGTTGCTGCCGTCGAAGTAGAGGATGAACTGCATGTCGCCGTTCTTGATCATCACGCAGTTGCCGTCGATGCAGTAGGCGTCGAGGTTCTTCACTTGCCCGATGTGCGTTACTTCCCAACCGTTGGTGGGCGGCAGGTCCGTGTAGAAGGCAATGAACTCGGCTTCGTTCTTCCATGATGAGGTGTACTGGTAGTAGTAGACGCCGATTCCGCCGGAGTTGTAGTTGATCATGCTGTCCAAGGTGGCGTCGGCAGGCATCGGGATCCCGAAGGTCAGCCCCATGTCGAACGCATCCTTTAACGGCTGCATGTTCGCAGGCAACGTGATCGGCGCTACCTGGTTCACTTCGGTGGCTGTCTCCGTGTATTCGTCGATCAATTCAAAGCCGGGACCGGACAACACCGATCGGGAGTGGACATACAACGGGTAGTTGCCGTCCTTGGCGAGGTAAAAATCGCCTTCCGCCTCGGGACCGGGATTTTCGGGGGTGAAGTAATCGAAGTTGGCGAGATTCGTTTCATCGAACGTGAAGTGATACGCGGGGGTCCCTTCAAAGGCCTCCTCGCCGACAAAGGTGGCGGTCAGTACCGATGAAAGGGCGTACTCGGTCTGCAATACATACAAGAGATCCGGAGTTCCCAGGCTTCCGTCTTCGTACATCGTCCAGTAGTTCTGGTGATCCCTCTCGTAATAGCGGCCCCCAACTAGGTATTCCTGAACAACGTCGCCGCCGCCGAGATCGGCTACCACATACGCGTCGAACGGCTCTTTGATGTACCCAATGGTCGTTCGCCGAGTGCTCGTGCCGCCGGTGCTGACATGCAGTTCGTCGATCGTGAAGACGAAGCTGGCCAGCTCAGCGAGGCGACCGATCCGTTGCGGATTGAAGACTGTCGGATCGACGGTGGTCGTTGTTACCGGCGCCGTCGTAGGCGTCGCTGTCGCGGGGGAGCTATCGCCCGTCGTCGCGATTGCTGACTCGTTGACGGCAACTGGATCGGAGGCATTCGTTTCATCCGAACTTCCACAGCCTGCAACCAGGAGGCTGAGCGCGGCGCACAGCGTGCGTGTGGTCGCAGATCGGTTGCGCACGGTTTGTTGCCTCA
>JAYVVU010000177.1:0-2003 GCA_043786755.1 Actinomycetota bacterium | reverse complement strand
TGCCGAAGAGCGCGACGACCGTCGGCACGTTGTGCGTGCGCGGTTCAATCGTGATCAAGGGCTACATCAATCGGCCGGAAGCGACGGCCGACGCAATCCGCGACGGCTGGTTGAACACCGGCGACATCGCACGCATCGACGACGACGGGTTCATCTTCATCGTCGACCGCGCCAAAGACATGGTGCTCCGCGGCGGCGAGAACGTCTTCTGCAGCGAAGTAGAAACTGCGATCTATCACCATGAAGCAGTAGCCGAAGCCTGTGTCTTCGGGATCCCCGACGAACGCCTTGGCGAGGATGTCGCCGCCGCGATCGTGCTGCGACCGGGCCACACCATGACCAAGGACGGTTTGATCGAGTTCCTTGCCGCCAGCCTCGCCAAGTACAAGATTCCGGCGACGGTCTGGTTCCGCACCGAGCCGATTCCGCGCAACGCCAGCGGTAAGTTCTTGAAGCGAGAACTGCGCGACGAACTGCTCAAATCAGGCACGGTGAAGGGCTGAGATGTACGCAAACAACGGCGTCTGCAAGCTGTACTACGAAACATTCGGCGAGCCAACCGACCCAACGCTGTTGCTGGTCAACGGTCTTGGCAGCCAGTGCACCAATTATCACGAGGATTGGTGCCGGCTGTTCGCTGCCGAAGGTTTGCAAGTGGTGCGCTTCGACAATCGCGACGTCGGACTGAGTAGCTCGTTCGAGGGCGCGCCGCTGAACGCAGACGGAGCTCCGTACACCCTGAGCGACATGGCCGACGATGGTTTCGCGGTGCTTGATGCGATCGGTGTCGACAAGGCCCACGTGATGGGGCTTTCGATGGGCGGCATGATCGTGCAGCAGATGGCGATCGAGCATCCCGAGCGCTTGCTGACGATGACGTCCGTGATGAGCACGACCGGTGAGGACATGTATCGCAAGAGTTCGCGCCGCGCGTTGGAGTTGCTGTTGGAACCGACAGCGACCGACCGCGACGGCGCGATTCAGCAATGGGTCGACGGATTGCGCGAGTGGGGCACTCCCGAGTTCGCCGACGAGGCCCGCTGGCGTGCCGACGCAGCGCGCTCGTTCGATCGCGGCGGTGTACTGGGTGGCAGTGCTCGCCAATACGCGGCGGTGATGGACAGTGGTTCGCGCGCCGACGGCTTGCGCGCGTTGAAAGTGCCGACGCTGGTGATGCACGGCGACAAGGACACGATCATCGATCAGATCGGCGGCCGACGCACGGCCGAACTAATTCCACACTCGCGCTTCGAGTCGATCGAAGGCATGGGACACGACTACCCGCCGCAGCTGTGGGCTCGATGGGTCGCACTAGTCGTCGACCACATCCGGGCGAACTCTTGAACCTCGACGAGTTCACCGCCCTCGCGCACGCGCGCCGAACAAGCATGTTCGTGCAGAAGGATGTCGCTGTATCGCGCGATGTCGTGCAGGCGCTGTGCGAGCTCGCCCAGTTTGCGCCCAACCACAAGCGCACCTGGCCGTGGCGATTCGCGGCCGTCGCCTTCTGCGACCGACTGGGCAACGTGATCGCCGACGCGATGGAGGCCAACGGCGATACGCCCGAGAAGGTCGCCAAGACGCGCACGAAGTATCTACGCACGCCGGCCATGCTGATCGTCGGCTCCGCAGTCGGCGACAGCGAACTCCGCACCGCCGAGAACCGCGATGCAGTTGCGGCCGGAGTCGAGAACATCTTGCTTGCCGCGACAGCGCACGGGTTGGCGAGCTTCTGGAGTTCGTGCCCGAAGGGTGCCAACGATGCCACCGCCGAACTGTGCGGTTTCGACGCCGGCACGAAGATCGTGGCGATGATCTACCTCGGTTGGGCTGCAGATCCGGCGCCAACACCACCGCGACCAAGGGCGACGCTCAACATCATCGAGTAGTTACGCAGCGGCGGTTGTTGTTGTGACTGGAATTGTGCTCGTTGTAGGCGGAGCCGTGATCGGCGTTGTGATTGGCGGAGTGTCCGCCGGGTCGGCTGCTCGCCCAGCGGCCGC
>JAYVVU010000176.1:0-2006 GCA_043786755.1 Actinomycetota bacterium | reverse complement strand
CTAGCCTGCCAACCGCCATGGCCCACGAATTCATCTACACCTGTAACAAGTTGGCGCGTCACTACCCGCCCGACCGCACCGTGCTCGAGAACATCTCGTTGTCGTTCTACCCCGGCGCCAAGATCGGCGTGCTCGGCGCCAACGGCGCGGGCAAGAGCAGCCTGCTGCGCATCATGGCCGGCCTCGACGACGGCTACACCGGCGACGCCCGACTGACGCCCGGCTTCAGCGTCGGCTATCTCGCGCAGGAGCCACAACTCGACTCTTCCAAGGATGTGAAGGGCAACGTGATGGAAGGCGTCGCGTCAGTGCAGGGTCTGATCGACAGCTACAACGAGGTGATGGCCATGTGGGCCGACCCCGACGCCGATTACGAAAAGGTCGGAGCGAAGCAAGCCGACCTGGAAGACAAGATCGCCGCCGCCGATGCGTGGAGTCTCGAGCGCAACGTCGAGATCGCAATGGACGCCCTGCGCTGCCCGCCCGACGACGCCGACGTGACCAAGCTGTCCGGTGGCGAGCGCCGCCGTGTCGCACTGTGCCGCCTGCTGCTCAGCCGACCCGATCTGCTATTGCTCGACGAGCCGACCAACCATCTCGACGCCGAGAGTGTCGACTGGCTCGAGCGTTTTCTGCAGGAATACCACGGCACCGTCGTAGCGATCACTCACGACCGCTACTTCCTCGACAACGTGGCCAAGTGGATTCTCGAACTCGATCGCGGTCGCGGCATGCCGTTCTCGGGCAACTACTCCAGTTGGCTCGAGCAGAAGCAGGAGCGCCTCGCGCGCGAGGAGAAGGCCAGCGATGCGCGCAAGCGCACGCTGGAGCGCGAACTCGAATGGGTGCGCATGTCCCCCAAGGCCCGCCAAGCCAAGGGCAAGGCACGTCTGACGGCGTACGACAAGCTGCAACAGGACGCCGAGGCCGCCGAGCGCGGTCCCGACCGGCTGGAGATCACCATCCCGGTCGGCAAGCGCTTGGGCGACACCGTCATCGAAGTGAAGAACCTGCGCAAAGCATTCGGCGATCGGCTCTTGATCGAGGACTTGTCGTTCTCGCTTCCGCCAGCGGGCATTGTGGGCATCATCGGTCCGAACGGCGCGGGTAAGACCACGCTGTTCAAGATGCTTACCGGTGCCGCCGAGCCCGACAGCGGCACGATCACCGTCGGCGACACGGTCGAATTGGCCTACGTCGATCAAGACCGCGACTCGCTCGACCCGAAGGCAACCGTCTTCGAGGAGATCACCGGCGGCGTCGAGCACATGAAGGTCGGCAACCGCGAGATCCATGGTCGCGCCTATTGCGCGAGTTTCAATTTCAAGGGCAGCGACCAGCAGAAGTTGGTTGGCGATCTTTCGGGTGGCGAGCGCAACCGCGTGCACCTCGCCAAGGTGCTGAAGTCGGGCGGCAACGTGTTGCTGCTCGACGAGCCGACCAACGACCTCGATGTCGACACGTTGCGCGCACTCGAGACTGCACTCGACAACTTCCCGGGCTGCGCGGTCGTGATCAGTCACGATCGTTGGTTCCTCGATCGCATCGCCACGCACGTGCTTGCCTTCGAAGGCGACAGCCAAGTGCGTTGGTTCGAAGGCAACTTCAGCGAGTACGAGGCTTGGCGGCGCAAGGAGCTAGGCACGTCGGCCGAGCAGCCACACCGCATCAAGTACAAGCCACTCGCCCGCTAACCAATGGCCCGTCGCTGGATTCCCCGCGTGTGCATCGCGATCTTCATCGCGGGCATCGCCGGCATCATCGTGGCGACGATCAACGGCAACAATGCCGGTGTCATCTTGCTGATCGGCTTGGTGATCGTGCTCGCCGCCGTTGCATTGCTGACCGCCAACTCGGTGGGCGCCAACAAGCGAATCGAGATCTTCGACGATGCTGCGGCCGAGAAGGTCGAGCGCCTGATCACGGAACTGGTTGCCAAGGGGGCAGACGAGTCGGCAGTGCGGGCACTTGTGCGCGAGACGCGTCGACTCGGCTCTTGATCGGCC
>JAYVVU010000175.1:0-2013 GCA_043786755.1 Actinomycetota bacterium | reverse complement strand
CAATTGCTGTTGGTCGGCCAGTCGATAGACGGTGGCGCGTGATCATCGCCGTCGGGTCGTGGCGTGGGACTGGCACAACTACCACGGCGCTGTTGATCGCAAGCTGCCTCGCAATGCGAGGAGAGAGCGACGCCTGGCTCGTTGAGGCCGATCCCGCAGGAGGTGCGATCGCGGGTCGCATGCAACTCGCTGGGCAATCGATTGGCGGCCTTGAACGCGTTGCGTTTCCGACTGAGCGCGTCAACCCGGTCGATGCGTTGGCGAGCGCGGCGCACGACATCGGACTTCTCCACATCGTGACGGCTCCGTCCGATCCGTTTCGTGCGCACGCATGCCATCAGCCGCGCCTGCCATGGGTCTGCTCGCTGCGCGAACTAGCCGGCAACGTTGTCGTCGACGTTGGACGCCTACGCAGCGCCGCGCCGACGTGGCCGATCCTTTCGATGGCCGACGTCGTTCTGTTGGTCTCGTCGCCGGAAGTCAGTGCATCGGTCTCGACCAGCGAGTGGTTGCAGGCGTGCGGGCGCGTGTCGCCCACTGACTCTGAGCTGCCACCGAACAAGGCGCGCGTGGTGTTTGTCGACGCACCGGGTGGAGTCTCGTTTCCGCGCGCGATGCTGAGCAATGAGCTCGGTGATCAGTTCGCGGGTTGGCTGCAGTGGGAGCCGGCAGCTGTCGACCTCATCCATCGTGGGGCGTTGCCAGACGATCGACGACTCCGTCGCAGCGCGCTGATCGCAGCTGCAACGCACCTCACGGCCGAGCTCGCCAGCAAAGTGAGGGTGGACGCATGACTGACGAAGAGCTCGATGTCCTTGTTGTCGACGTGCGTCGGCAATGGGGCGATCGGTTCCCAGTACCCAGCCGCGGCGAATCGGCGGTGGAGCGCGACCTGCGTGAGCAGATCACGCGCGACGTCATCGAGCGCGAGGTGCTCCCGGAACTAGGACGTCAGCGCGTGTCAGCGCGGTTAGCGCCACTAACCGCCGACGAGGACACTGCACTCTCCGACTTGATCGTTTCCGAGATGTTCGGTCTCCCACGGCTGCTCACCGTGCTGCGCGACCCCGGCGTTACCGACGTACTCGTCTTCGGTTGCGATCAAGTGCGAGTCGAACGCATCGACGGCACTCAGCAGTTGCTGCCCCCGCTGGTGCGTCGCGACCGCGACCTTGAGCGCATCATCTACGACACTGCGACGTCGCGACGTAGGCCGTTCAACCGCGAGCATCCGTTCGTCGATTTGGAACTGGAGCCCGGTGTTCGATTCCATGGCGAAGGCTTCGATGTTGTGCAGCGACCACTCGTCACTGTGCGCCGCGCCGCTGTATTCGGAATGACACTCACCGACTTAGCGAATCAGGGCGTGCTCGATCAGGGTTCCGTTGCGTTGTTGCGCGGTGCAATCGCTGCCGACATGAACGTCGTCGTGTGCGGACGCATGGGCTCAGGCAAGACGACGCTGTTACGTTCGTTGGTCGCAGAGGTCGACATCGATGACGTCATTGTCACGGTCGAGACTGACTTCGAACTCAACCTGGCGAGCATGGGGCGCCATCGTTTCGTTCATGCGTACCAAGCGCGTGTACCAAGTACGTCAGACGGCGTTGGCATCTCCTGTCACGACATGATGGTGCCAGCACTGCGCACGCGGGCCGACTGGATTGTGGTCGGAGAGGTTCGTGGCGCCGAGGGTGGCGCGCTCGTGCAGGCGATGTCGATCGGGCAAGGCGCGATGGCAACCGTGCACGGAGGCTCGGCGAAGGATGGCATTGAGCGTCTCGCCGAATTGATCGCGTATCACCATCAGATCGAACTGCGCATGGCTCGCTGGCAGGTGTACCGCAGCGTCGACCTCGTCGTTCATGTCACTGGCAACAATCGCACCGGGCGCTACGTGACCGAGATCGTCGCGCCGTCGGTCGAAGAGGACGGTGCCCGCTTCATCATGCATCGCCTTTTCGCCAGCCGGCCCGACAGCGGCGATGCCCGCGCGCGTCCGGCGAGCGAACC
>JAYVVU010000174.1:0-4800 GCA_043786755.1 Actinomycetota bacterium | reverse complement strand
TACGACATGTCGGATCATTGCGCTTAGCACTCCAGCTGCAGGGCCGTCAGCCCGCGTATGACGAAGTTTGGATGGTACGTCGGCTCTTGCGCCAATTGCAGTTCCGGGAATCGTTTGGCGAGACCAGCGACGGAGACCTCGATCTCCTGACGGGCCAGTGGTGCGCCCACGCAGAAGTGAATACCACCGCCGAAGCCGATGTGGGCGGGGTCGCCGCGCCCGACATCAAATCGATCGGGGTCCTCGAACCGTCGCGGGTCGCGCTGTGCGGAACCGAACAGCATCGCGACTTCATCGCCAATCTTCAGCGCCTGACCAGCAATCTCCACACCGTCATCGAGCACCCACCGCTCGAACAAATGCAGCGGAGAATCCCAGCGCAACATCTCCTCCACCGCGATCTTGGCCGCCACCTCCCCACCAACAACTCGTTGCCACTGGCCTTCGTGCTTCAGCATCGCCCGCATGCCGTTGCCCAACGTGTTCACCGTTGCTTCATGCCCCGCCTCGACCAACACCATTGTGGTCGAGACGATCTCGGCCTCGGTCAGCACATCGCCTTCATCTTCTACACGCACCAACTCCGAGACAAGCAGCCCATCGGGTTGCGTGCGCTTCTTGGCGATTAGGTCCTTGGTGTACGCGATGTATTCGGCAGCGGCCGTATTCGCGGCGGCGCGAATCGTGTCGGTTGTGCTGAGTTCATACATCTTCACGATCGCGTGCGACCAGTCGAGCAGCAGTCGCGTATCCGCGCGCGGCACGCCGAGCATCGAGCAGATGACGGCGACCGAATACGGCTGGGCGTAGTCGGTCAGTAGGTCGAACTTTCCAAGATTGCGACAGTGATCGAGTAGTTCGTCGGCGAACCCTTCGATCCGCGGCCGCAACGCGGTCACCGCTTTCGGCGTAAACACCTTCGACACGAGGCGACGAATGCGCGTGTGGTCTGGCGGCTCGAGGCAGAGCAGTGACCATTGCTCGTGCTGCAGGAAGGCCGGCCAGCGAGCATCGGGTTCGTTGCGACCCAACTGCGCGTGCGAGTACAGGTGGCTATAGCTGCGGCCAAGTCGGCGGTCGCGCAAGGTCTCGTAGACATCTGAGAAGCGTGTCAGCGTCCACTGACTAGTGCGCTCGTTCCAGAAGATCGGTGTCGCCTCACGTAGGTCGTTCAGCACCGGGTACGGGTTGGCGATGAACGATGGATCGTCAACGTCGAAGCGGGCGATGACGTCGTTCAGTGTCATTTAACGACCAGTCTCATGCGACCCTCCAAGTCCACACGCGCATGTCGGCGCCGACGCCGTCTTCGAGGATCAACGGTTCCGGCTCCGTGCGGTCGATCAGCGTCAAGACGCCCTCGCTCTCTAGCCGTCGCAACTCTGCGCCGTGGCCGAGCGCGTCGATCGTGTCGTCGCGGAACGTCATCGTCAGGAACCCTCCGGAACGGATCACAGTGGGCAATTCTGCGAGCCCAGCCGGCCCGACGTGCCCGTGAGTGAACACGCCGACAGAAACGACCGCATCAAACTCACCTCGCCCGAACGGCAGCCGCTCGAGCAGCGAGCCCTCATTCACCGACTCGTAGATGTTGCGCGCGCGAGCACGTTCGATCATCGCCGGCGACAGGTCGAAGCCAACTAAGCGCCGAACACCGAGTTCGTGCAGCGCGAGGCCGACCAGCCCGGTTCCACAACCGGCGTCCAATATTCGAGCATCTGTGCCGGCGTGGTGCACCGCGCGTTCGGCGCAGGCCCATGGGGCTCTCCAGCCCATGCCCGCTAAGTCGTCGTCGTATTCCGTTGCCCACTGCTGGTAGCGATCGCGCAATTCGGCGTCGTTCGTCGCCGAGTAGATCCATCGCAGCCGGTCCTCGTCCACGCCCTATCCTGCCACTCGATGTCGGTGACACACAGCCCCGGTCACGCTCACTTGGCGCAGCCGCTGCAGTTGCGCCACGTCACGCTGCGCAACCGCATCGTGTTCGGTGCCCACACTTCGAACATGAGCGAGGGTGGGCTGCCGGGTGAGCGGCACCTCGGCTACTACCTCGAGCGCGCTCGCGGCGGCGCAGCGATGATCGTCGTCGAGCCGATGCCCGTGCATGCAACCGCGGTGTTGACGCGTGGCAACTTTCGCCACGGCGACGATGCCGTGATCCCCGGCTTTCGCGCAATCACCGACGCGTGTCACGCACAGGGCACGGTGATGATCCATCAGCTGTATCACGTCGGCCAGCACGGCGACTTCGACAACAGCTATCAGCCGTCATGGTCGCCATCTGGGTTGCCCTCGTATCACGACAACGAAGGCAGCCACGAAATGACTGAGGCCGAGATCGAAGAGATCATCGTCTCCTTCGTGGATGCCGCCGAGCGTGCACAGCGCTGTGGTTTCGACGGCATCGAGTTGTTCGCCGCTTACAACGCCTTGATTGATCAGTTCTGGCTGGGATGGTCGAACCGTCGTACCGATCAGTGGGGCGGATCGTTCGAGAACCGCATGCGCTTCTCTCACGAAATCATGCGCCGCATTCGCGAACGAGTCGGTGAGCAATTTGTGATCGGGCTCGCGGTCAGCATCGACGAGGGCGTTGCGGCTGCTCTACAAATTGATGAGCTCTGCGAGATCATCGCGTGGCACGACGAGCGACGGCTGATGGATTACGTCACGTGCGGAACTGGCAGCTACTTCAGCTTCGACAAGATCATCCCCACGTACCAACAGCCCAGCAATCTCGGCGTGCCCTACGCGGAACGATTGAAGCAAGTGGTACACCACGCCAAGGTGCAGGCCGAAAGCCACGTGCGCACTGCCGACAGCGCTGAGGCGGTGATTGCGAACGGACAGGCCGACATGGTCAGCATCGTGCGTGGCCAGATCGCCGACCCACACCTAGCGAACAAGGCACTCACCGGCCGCGCCGACGAAGTACGCGAGTGCATCTCGTGCAACCAGATGTGCTGGGGCCGGCGCTCGCGTGACTACTGGATCTCGTGCCTTGTCAACCCGTCGGTCGGCCGCGAATTCGAATGGGGCGGCGACACATTCGAACCCAGCGCGCAGCCGCGCAACGTGTTGGTGGTCGGTGGTGGACCGGCCGGATTGGAGACAGCGCGCGTCGCCGCCGAGCGCGGGCATCACGTCACCCTTGTTGAGGCAGCGCCGACCTTGGGTGGCGCGTTCCGTTTAGCGGGTCGCCAGCCCCATCGCTCGCAGATCACCGACTTGCTCGCGTGGTACGAGCGCGAATTGCGTCGTCTCGATGTCGCAGTGAAGACCGGGTGCTCGATGTCGGCGGGCGACATCGCATCAGCCGCGGCCGATGTCGTAGTGATGGCAACCGGTTCTCACCCAACCGGCACAGGGTTCCAGCGCCGGCTTGCGCTGCAGGCCGAACTTCCAGGCGTGCATCACCCCAACGTGTGGTCAGTTGAGGACGTGATGTCGCAGAGGGCAACTCTTGGACCGCGCATCATCCTGCTCGACGAGATGGGCGATTGGCGCGGCGGCGGAACCGCGTGGCATTTGGCCGACTGGGGCCACACGGTGACCATGGTGACTCCGCACGCGATGGTCGGCTCGGCAGTGCAGCGCACCGCCGGCGACTTCGAGTTGCGTTCGAAGCTCGCCCGCTTGGGTGTCGTGTGGCATACCGAATCGGCGTTGCTCGAGTGGACGGGCAGCGCGGCCGTCATTCGCAGTTCGCTCGATGGCAGTGAGCGCACCATCGAAGCCGATGCGCTCGTTCTGGCAACGACCAATACTCCGACAACCGCGGTTGTCGACGAATTGCGCGCAACTACTCGCGAGGGATTCGAGATGCACCTCGTTGGCGATGTAGTCGCGGCTCGCTCAGCAGTGCACGCGATTTACGAAGCGCGCCTGCTGGCGATGCAGCTCTAAAAGTCCGTCAGAATCGAACGGCGCACTTGCGCGGTCCGCGCACCTGACCGCCCTCCCAAGTGACCGCCGACGGGTCGGCGAGCCGAAACTCAGGAATCCGCGCCAGCCAAGCCTGCAGCGCAACGCGTAGCTCGAGCCGAGCCAGGTTCGAACCGGCGCACCGATGGATTCCGGCACCAAAGGCGACATGGCGATTGTGTTCGCGATCGAGGATCACTTCGTCGGGGTTCTCGAACTGTCGCGGGTCGCGGTTGGCGGCCGGGAACGCCATCAAGATTCGATCCCCAGCGTGCATCGGGCATCCCTGGAACTCGGTGTCGCGATCAACTTGGCGAGCCATCGTCACCGGCGCGTAAGCGCGCAACAGTTCCTCAATCGCCATCGGCCACAGCTCGGGGTTCTCGCGCAACTGCGCGCGATGCTCGGGGTGCTGCGCGAGGTGCCACAGTGAGGCGCCAATCGACGACCATGTGGTGTCGACGCCCGCAATCAACATCAGGTTGCACACGCCATGCACGTAGTTCTCGGGAACCTTCTGGCCGTCGACCTCGCTATTCAACAACGTCGTGATCATGTCGTCGTCGCGCGGGTTGGCTTTACGATCGTCGATCTGCGCGCGGAAGTAGTCGAGGATCTTCACGCGCGAGGCGATGCGCACCTTCGGGTCGGTAAGCCCCACCTCCAGCACGCCGCGCACCCACGATGTGAACTCATCGGACATATCGGTGGGCACGCCCAGCATCGTTGCGATGACCCGTACGGGGATCTGCTGCGCGTAGTCGGCCGCCGCATCGGCGCTGCCGTGGTCGATGAACCCGTCGATCAGCTGATTGCACAGGTCGCGCGTTCCGTCCTCGTACTTGGCGACCGCTTGCGGTGCGAAGAACGGAAGGA
>JAYVVU010000173.1:0-10959 GCA_043786755.1 Actinomycetota bacterium | reverse complement strand
GTCCGGCCCCGACGATCGCCGCGGTCAGCGGACCCGCTCGTGCCGGCGGCGTCGGCCTGATGGCCGCGTGCGACCTCGTGGTCGTCGCTCCATCGGTCACATTCGCGTTTACGGAGGTGCGCATCGGCGTCGCGCCGGCCATCATCAGCGTTCCGGTCCTGGCTCGCTGTGGTTGGAGCAAACTGGCTGCACCATTCCTTACTGGTGAAACCTTCGACGCCGCGGCCGCTCGCGAAATGGGACTGGTCACACACGTCTCCGACGATGTGGCCGGCACAGTCGCAGCCCTTGCTGCGGGAATCATCGCTGGCGGACCCATCGCGGTTGCCGAGACGCGCAAGATTCTTCGCGGCGGAGCATCCGACCTGCGCGCGATGCAAGCGCTGAGCGAGAGGCTGTTCACATCCGCCGAGGCGGCTGAGGGAATGCGCGCCTTCGCGACCAAGTCACCACCGGCTTGGACTACCTGATGCCTGTTCTTCCCGATCGCATCGATGAAGCAAGCGAGAGCTACCGCGCCAACCGCGCCGCGCTTGAAGCGCACGTCGCCGCGCACGATGCGCAACTCGCGATCGTCAACGCTGGTGGCGGTGCGCAGAAGGTCGCGCGTCAACGCAGCCGCGGCAAGATGTTGGTACGCGAGCGAATTGAAGCATTGCTCGACCCCGACACTCCGTTCCTAGAACTCTCGCCGCTCACCGCCTACGGCACCGAGTTTCCCGTCGGTGGCGGCAACGTCGCTGGCATCGGCATCGTCGAAGGCGTGGAATGCATCGTCGGCGGCAACGATTCGACACAACGCGGCGGCGCGACCAATCCGTTCACGCTGCGCAAGAGCCAGCGAGCGGCGGAGATCGCTCGCGAGAACCGCATGCCGGTGATCAGCCTCACCGAATCCGGTGGCGCAGATCTACCGACGCAGAGCGAGATCTTCATTCCGGGTGGCCGCGGCTTCCGCGACATCACGCAAGCCTCCGCGCTCGGCAACCCGCAGGTCTCGATCGTGTTTGGCAACTCGACCGCTGGTGGCGCGTACGTGCCGGGCATGAGCGACTACGTCGTGATGATCAAGGAACGTTCGAAGGTGTTTCTCGGCGGTCCGCCGCTCGTGAAGATGGCAACTGGCGAAGAGAGCGACGACGAGAGCCTCGGTGGCGCGGAGATGCACGCACGCGTGAGCGGCTTGGCCGACTACCTCGCGGTCGACGAGCTCGACGCCATTCGCCTCGGGCGCCAGATCATTCGGCGCATCAACTATCGCAAGCTGGGTGCCGGTCGCCGCGGTCCTGGCCGACCACCGAAGTACGACCCCGAGCAGCTGCTCGGCATTCCGAGCGTCGATCCAAAGATTCCGTTCGACCCGCGCGACGTGATTGCGCGTGTTGTCGACGACAGCGAGTTCGACGAGTTCAAGCCGTTGTACGGCAGCTCGCTGGTAACCGGTTTCGCAGAGCTACACGGTTTCCCGATCGGAATCCTCGCGAATCATCACGGCGTGCTGTTCAGCGAGGAAGCGGAGAAGGCGGCGCAGTTCATCCAACTCGCCAACCAGATCGACACTCCCCTGCTGTTCTTGCAGAACACGACGGGTTACATGGTCGGCAAGGAGTTCGAGCAACGGGGCATCATCAAAGACGGGGCCAAGATGATCAACGCGGTGAGCAACAGCCGCGTGCCCCATCTCACGATCAACATGGCCGCCAGTTACGGCGCGGGCAACTACGGCATGTGCGGGCGCGGGTTTGCGCCGCGCTTCTTGTTCGCGTGGCCCAACGCGAAGAGTGCCGTCATGGGGCCGGCGCAGTTGGCCGGCGTGATGAGCATCGTCAGCCGCCAATCGGCCGAGAGTCTTGGCAAGCCGTTCGACGAAGAAGCCGACGCGCTGATGCGCCAGATGATCGAGGATCAGATCGAACGCGAATCCGTCGCTATGTTCATCACAGGTCGGGTATACGACGACGGCATCATCGACCCGCGCGACACGCGCACTGTCTTGGGCATGTGCCTGAGCGTTCTCGACAACCAACCGATTGAGGGCACCCGTGGCTACGGCGTGTTTCGCATGTGACAGGTACTCCACGATGATCCGTTCCGTGCTTGTCGCCAACCGCGGCGAGATCGCCCGTCGCATCATGCGCACCTGTCGTGAACAGTCCATCACGACGATCGCCGTCTTCAGCGATGCCGACGCCAATGCGCCGTTCGTTCGTGAGGCCGACACCGCCGTTCGGCTACCGGGAACGTCGTCGGCCGACACGTACTTACGTGGCGAGTTGATCATCGCTGCCGCGTTGCGTGCGGGTGCCGATGCAATTCATCCCGGCTACGGATTCCTGTCCGAGAACGCGGCGTTCGCAAAGTCGGTCGTCGATGCCGGACTTGTTTGGATCGGTCCTCCCTCCTCCGCGATCGCAGCGATGGGTAGCAAGATCGAAGCCAAGCAACTGATGCGCGCCAGTGGCGTGCCCGTTGCGCCAGACAACACAGTCGAGTCGCTCGCCGATGTTGGACTGCCCGCACTCGTAAAAGCATCGGCCGGAGGTGGCGGGCGCGGTATGCGCATCGTGCGTACGGCTGGCGAACTCGACGAGGCCATCGCCAGCGCCGAGCGGGAAGCGTTGGCTGCGTTCGGTGACGGCACGGTCTTTGTCGAGCGCTACGTCGAAGGTGCTCGCCACGTCGAGATCCAAGTGCTCGCCGATACCCACGGCAACGCGATTGCTCTGCACGAGCGCGACTGCACCTTGCAGCGTCGCCATCAGAAGGTGCTTGAGGAAGCACCATCGCCGGCGGTCGACGGCGAGCTGCGTATTCGCATGGAGGCTGCAGCGGTAGCTGCGGCCTCGGCGGTCGGCTATGTCGGTGCCGGCACCGTCGAGTTCCTGCTCGATCGCGATGGCAGTTACTGGTTCCTGGAGATGAACACTCGGTTGCAGGTCGAACATCCGGTGACGGAGTTGATCACGGGTGTCGATCTGGTGGCCCTCCAACTCAGCATCGCCGAGGGCCACGCGATTCCGGCCGACCTGCTGATCGCGGTTCCGTTGCACGGGCATGCGATCGAGGTGCGCCTATGCGCCGAGGACGCGTTCCGCGGTTACCTGCCCAGCTCCGGGCTGTTCCATCGCTTTGAATTCCCCGACCTGCCGGGTGTGCGCGTCGATAGCGCCGTCGAGTCGAACTCGGAAGTGCCGCCGTACTACGACTCGATGATCGCCAAGGTCATCGCGTTTGGCGCCACACGCGAGATCGCCGCGCGCCGCCTGATCGCCGCGCTCGAGGGCGCAACACTGCACGGCCCGACCACCAACCGGCCGCTGCTGGTGCAGTTACTGCGCCAACTCACCGATGTTGACGGACCGCAAGGCCCTGGAATCGATACAGGTTGGCTCGACCGGCAAGAACTGGGCGACGGTCCGCTCGCCGCGGCAATCGATGTCGCTGCCGCAGCACTTGCCGTCGTCGCCGCCCGCACCGACGCCGCCCGCTTCCCGATCGGCTGGCGCAACAACCCCTCGCAGTTGCACTCGCAACCGCTTGTCGGCCGCGACGGCGATCACACCGTGCAGTACCGCTTCGACCGCGCCAACACGCTCGCCGAACTTGTCGTCGATGGCGAGGCGCTCGAGCTCGACTCGTTCAACCGCGACGCGCTCGCCCGCGTCGGCACCGCAATCCACTCCGACACCGTCTACGTCGGCGGCGGCAAGTTCGCTTTCGACATTCCGCCGCGCTTCGTCTCACCGGATGAAGCAGGTCGCGCCGGTTCCACTGTGTCCCCCATGCCGGGCCGAGTTGTGAAGCTGCTCGTCGCGGTAGGCGACGTCGTTGTCGCCGGGCAACCACTGATGACGCTCGAAGCAATGAAGATGGAACACCAGGTGCAAGCACCACACGCAGGAACGGTCGCCGAGATCTTCGTCCAAGCCGGCCAACAACTTGACGGCGGCCAACCGCTGCTGAAGGTAGACCCAGCATGACCGCATCCCGGTCCGCAGAACCTCGGCGGGCGGTGCGGATTGCTAACTGCAGTGGGTTCTTTGGCGACCGGTTAAGTGCGGCCAAGGAGATGGTCGACGGCGGCGACATCGATGTGCTGACCGGCGACTGGTTGGCCGAGCTGACGATGTTCATCCTGCACAAACAGCGCACCCGCAACGCCGAGCTCGGCTACGCGAGGACGTTTCTGTTGCAGATGGAACAAGTGCTCGCGACGTGCATCGAGCGCGGCATCAAGGTCGTGACCAACGCCGGCGGATTGAACCCTGCTGGCTGTGCCGACAAAGTCCGCGAGATTGCTGCGCGCCTGGGCGTCGCGGCGAGCGTGGCGCATATCGAAGGCGACGACCTGCTCGATCGCGTCGACGGACTCCGACCACAGTTGAAGCATCTCGATACCGGCGCACCATTCGTCGCCGAGGCGCTGACCGCCAACGCCTACCTCGGCGGGTGGGGCGTTGCGACTGCGTTGCAGAACGGTGCCGATGTTGTGGTGTGTCCGCGCGTCACCGATGCGGCACTCGTCGTCGGCCCTGCTGCCTGGTGGCATAGCTGGGCTCTCGACGACTGGGATCGACTCGCGGGCGCGGTCGTTGCTGGACACATCGTTGAGTGCGGAACGCAAGCGACCGGCGGCAACTACGCCTGGTTCAGCGAGATCCCGGAACTCAGTAAGCCACTCGGCTTCCCGATCGCCGAAGTCGCCGACGATGGCAGTTCCGTGATCACCAAGCACCCAGGCACCGGCGGCCTCGTCAACGTCGGCACAGTGACTGCGCAGCTGTTGTACGAGATCGGCGCAACGGATTACGCAAACCCCGATGTCATCACGCGGTTCGACACCATCGAACTCGCGCAAGAGGGGCCAGACCGGGTGCACGTCGGCAACATCCGCGGCCTCCCCGCCCCGGCGACCGCGAAGGTGTGCATCAACCTCGACGGCGGTTTCCGTAATCGAATGACGTTCGCCCTCACTGGCGATCATCAACCACAGAAGGCGGCTTGGCTGGAGACGGCGCTCTTCGACCGGCTGGGTGGAAAGTCGCGCTTCGACGAAGTCGATGTACGGCTCGTGGAAGCACCCGCTCACGCCGCAACGCAGGAGCAAGCCTCCGGACGGTTGCACGTCACGGTCAAGAGCCACGACGAGCGACTCGTTGGCAGAACGTTCAGCTCCGCTGCGATCGAGATGGCGCTGGCCAACTATCCGGGCTTTTTCGTCACGGGTGCACCGGGCGACGCTGAGTCGTTCGGCGTCTACTGGCCGGCGCTCGTCGACGCGGCCGAAGTGGCCGAAGTCGTCGTCATGCCCGACGCAACTCGTGTTTCTGTCGCGGCCCCACCGCACGGCAGTCCGGTTGCGGCCGCGACACAAACGAGGATTGCTCACGATGTGGCGCCCGTCGGACCGGCCGCGGGCGAGACGTTGGGCTCTCATTTTGCAGCGCGCAGTGGTGATAAGGGCGGCAACGCGAACGTCGGCATCTGGGCGCGTGACGACGCTGGCTTTGTCTGGTTGCGCGACAACCTGACGCCTGCCGTGATTCAACGGCTACTACCCGAAGCCAGCGCGCTCGAAGTGCGACGCTTCGAACTCCCGAATCTGCACGCACTGAACTTCGTGATCGTCGGCTTGCTCGGTGAGGGCGTCGCGTCGAACACGGCGTTCGATCCGCAGGCAAAAGGTCTCGGCGAATACTTGCTCAGTCGCGTCTGGAGTTAGGCCAACAGGCGATAGCCGATACCGCGTGCGGTGACGATGTGCTTCGGGTCGTCGGGGTGGTCTTCGATCTTCACTCGCAATCGGCGTACGTGCGCGTCGACCAGTCGACTATCGCCGAGGTACTCGTAGCCCCACACACGCTCGAGCAGCTGATCGCGCGAGAGCACCATGTTGGCGTGGTCGGCGAACTCGCACAGCAACCGATACTCGGTCTTGGTAAGTGCTAACTCGTTGCCACCCTTGAGCGCGATCCCCTGCTCGCGGCGCAACTCAATGTCGCCGAGGCGACTGATCGACGACGACGCACTCACTTCGTGCAAGTGCACGCGACGTAACGCCGCGCGAATTCGAGCCGCCAACTCCTTGGGCACGACCGGCTTCATCACGTAGTCGTCGGCACCGGCTTCCAACCCGGCAACCAGGTCGTAGGTGTCGGTCTGCGCAGTCACGATGATGATCGGAACGATGCTGTTCGCGCGCAACGCACGACAGACCTCGAAGCCGCTGATGTCGGGAAGTCGCAAGTCGAGCAGCACGAGGTCGGGTTCACTCTCCGCAAACGCGGCGAGCCCGGAAGTTCCGTCGGGTGCTTCGCGCACTTCATAACCCTCGTCTTCCAACGCCAGCTTGAGGGCCAACCGAATTGCGTCGTCGTCCTCAATGAACAGCAGCGAGATCACAGACCACATACTTACCGACGCTGAACCGGCCCAATTAACCCGCTGAGGGCTGTTCAGACCGTTACACAAATCGCACACAGCCAGAGCCACTTCGTCACAAATATCGGCAAGAGTTGTATCTGTTCACGCTGTCCCGGTGAGGTACCTTCCTCCCCCTGGTGCCTCACCGGCAGCGGTGGCCCCTCTGCAATCAGCCCAACTGGTTCGCCGTCGGCGGGCGCGACATTTGAGCGCGTCCGCCGATGAGCCAGACTGTTGGAGATGACTGGTCGCTGGAAGTGAACAAGCCGCCGCGTCGACGTCGCACACTGCGCCTGCGCACACGCGTCACGCTGTTCTTCTCGCTTACCGCGCTCGTCGCCAGCCTCGCCCTCGCCGTCGTCACCTATGCCGTCGCCCGCTCGGTGCTGATCGAGCAGCGCCAGGAAACAGCCCGATCACAGGCGTACACCAACGCCAAGACCATCTTCGACCAACTCAGCGACGAGCAACTGTTCGACATGCGCGACCTGCGCACCGAGGGTGCAGGGTTCGCACTGCTGATCCAAGCGGACGGCCAGCGCGCATTCACCGACTTCAATCGTTCGCAAGCCGACTTCCCGGCAGAGCTGCTGGCAACTGTCGGACTCGGCACCAGCGCGCAGCAGCGCTACGAGCTTGAGGGCGTGCCCTACGTGGCGGTTGGAATCGATATGCCCGCCGTAGGAGCGAAGTACTTCGAGGCGCTACCGATGGAGAGCACCGAGAGCAACCTGCGTGCAATCGCCACCGCACTCATTATCGGATCGATCGTGACGATCCTGCTCGCCGGCGCACTCGGTTGGTGGACGAGCCGACGCCTATTGCGACCGCTCTCACGCGTCGCCACCGCTGCCGGCGAGATTGCGAGCGGCGGCCTCGACGCACGACTTCCGGCGGAGACCGACCCCGACCTCGATCGGCTGGCAAGTTCATTCAACGAGATGGCTGACGCGGTGCAAACTCGCATCGAACGCGAAGCGCGATTCGCCAGTGACGTCAGTCATGAACTGCGCTCTCCTATCACTGCGCTGACAGCGGCAGTGGAAGTTCTCGACGGTCGACGATCCGACCTTCCAGAGCGCACGCAGCAAGCATTGGATGTCGTAGTGAGCCAAGTCAGGCGCTTCGACAGCATGGTGATGGACTTGCTCGAACTCTCACGCATCGATGCTGGTTCAACTGAACTGCACCGCGAGGACGTCGACCCACGCGATCTGATTCCTCGCATTGCGCAGCGCTACGGCTTCGGCGAAGTCCCCGTCGAATTCGACCGCAAGGTGCCGCCGCTCGTGAAGCTGGACAAGCTGCGCTTCGAACGGATCCTTGCGAATCTCTTGGAGAATGCCCGCGAACACGGAGGTGGCCCCGTGCGCGTCTCGATGGAGATGCGCGGCCGTCACGCATTTGTGCTCGGCGTCGACGACGCCGGGCCCGGTGTGGCGCGCGGCGAGCGGTCACGAATTTTCGAGCGCTTCGCGCGCGGCAGTGCGGCCCGACATCGGGTTGGCACCGGCCTCGGTTTGGCACTAGTCGCCGAGCATGCGCAGGCACACGGTGGCGAGGCGTGGGTGGAAGATCGTTCCGGCGGCGGCGCACGCTTCCTTGTCAGCATCCAAGGAGTTACGTGATGCGCTTTCGACTGGTGGCGATGTGCTTGTTGTTCACAGCGGCAGCGGTGGCGTGCAGCGTGGTCGACGAAGGCAAGGTCGAACGAATCGATCCGCAGTTCGGCCTTGACGACACTCTGCCCCCGACTTCGAGTTCAACAACGACGACATTGCCCGAGACAACAACTACGGGCTTGGAGCCGGCCACGACATTGGTCGCCCCCGAGCAGGTGACGTTGTACTTCGTGACGAACGGCCAACTGACCCCCGAGCTGCAGCCGATGTCGACACCGGTGACCTTGCAGAAGATCATCACCGCTCTCCAACTCGGACCGAATGGCGACGGCTTGCGCACAGTTGTCCCTGGCGACGTTGAGATTCGCGTGACGACCGACGGCAGCGGCGTCGCAACCATCACGCTCCCGGACGACTTCTTCGCCTTGGTTGAACCGCCCGCACAGCGGTTGGTGATTGCACAGCTTGTTCTCACGATCACCAGCAGCCGCGGTATCGGGCAAGTCGTGTTCAACCTGCGCGTGCCACTGCCATCTGGCGTCGAACGGCCAGCAGGCTTGCAACTGACATTCAGCGACTACGAGGTCTACACCGGGACGAGTCCGCAGTTCAGCCCCGACCCGACTGTGCCAGCTGCGACGACTACCAGCACCACCGGCGGCTGAGCCACCGATAGCGTGGCAGGTCCCATGCGCAGCGGATTCGTCACACTTGTTGGTCGACCCAACGTGGGTAAGAGCACGCTGATCAACGCGATGTGCGGTCGCAAAGTCAGCATCGTCAGCGACAAGCCGCAAACGACTCGCCATCGCGTGATGGGCGTGCTGTCGACGCCCGACACCCAACTCGTCTTCGTTGACACGCCGGGCTTGCACAAACCACAAACCGCGCTCGGCGAACGCGTCAACGCGACGGCACTCGACAGCGTCAGCGATGTCGACGTTGTCTGTCTCGTCATTGATGCGACGAAGCCGTTCGGCAGTGGCGACAAGTGGGTGGCACGACACCTCGACATGCCCAACGCGGTGGTCGTCATCAACAAGATCGATGCGGCCAAGTCGAACCAGATGCTTGCGCAGCTCACTGCGGTCAGCTCGCTGGGCGCGCGCGAATACTTTCCCGTCTCCGCCGTGAGTGGCGCGGGGATGCCGGAACTCGTCGCGTTCCTCACCGCGCAGCTGCCGGAGGGGCCGGAGTACTTCCCCGCCGACACGATCAGCGATCAACCGGAAGAACGCTGGGTCGCCGAGTTGGTCCGCGAACAATTGTTGGCCGTCACACATGACGAGTTGCCGTACAGCATCGCCACCCGCGTCACCGAGTGGGAATGGCCACGGGTGCGCGTGGAGATCATCGTCGAGCGCGACAGCCAAAAGGGAATGGTGATCGGCAAAGGCGGACTGGTGTTGAAAGAGGTCGGCAAGCTCGCACGGGCCCAACTTCCTGAGGGCGTCTTCCTGGAACTGTTCGTCAAGGTCGACAAAGACTGGCAACGCAAACCCGATCGAGTCGAGCGCCTCGGCTACTGAGTTAGCAGCCGCAACATGGCATGCTCGGGCGATGGCACCTCGCATCATCAATGGCAGCGCCGAGCTGAAAGCAGTCGTCGGCGAGCATCTCGGTTACAGCGACTGGATGGACATCACGCAAGAGCGCGTCCAACTCTTCGCCGAAGCAACCGGCGACTATCAGTGGATTCACATCGACGTTGAGCGCGCCAAGAAGGAGAGCCCGTTCGGCGGCCCGATCGCACACGGCTACCTCACACTCTCGCTGGCCCCCGTGTTACTGCCACAGGTCGTCATCACTACCGGCTTCAAGATGGGCGTCAACTACGGCTGTAACAAAGTGCGCTTCATGGCACCGGTGCCAGTCGGCGCGCGTTTGCGCCTTGGTGCAAAGTTGATCTCTGTCGACGACATCGCAGGCGGCGTGCAGAGCACCTACGAACTCACCTTTGAGTGCGAGGGCGCGGCCAAGCCGAGTTGCGTTGCCGAAGTGATCTACCGCGCGTACGAGTAGGCGTCAGCGGAAGTTGGGCATGACGTCGGCCGCAAAGCGTTCGATCGTCTCTGTGCTCGGGTAATCGGGTGTCCACGGGATGAAGCCGGTGCAGCCCATATCGATGTACTTCTGAATCTTCTCGCTGACCTGCTCGGCGGTACCGACCAAATGGTTCGCCTTCCAGTCCTCCATTGATTGGCCCCACAGGCTCTTACTGCCGCCAGCATCGATCTCGGCTTCGGTCGCACGAATGTGCAACTCGGGCGACCACGTCTTGCGAATCGTCGCCTCATCGCGGCCAACCACTTTGCAATGGCCTTGCAGAACTTCGCGCTTGTGCTTCCATTCGTCGGGCATGCCGCCGAAGTTTGCACAGTCGGCATAACGCGCCACCGCGCGCAGCGTCAGCTCTTCGCCGCCGCCACCAATCCAGATCGGCGGATGCGGCGACTGCAGTGGCTTTGGATCGCACTGCGCGCGATCGAGCTTGTAGTACTTGCCATCGAACGACGTCGATGACTCGGTCCACATGCTGCGCACGATCTGCACGGCCTCGGCCATCATTCCGATGCGATCCTTCGGCCTCGGAAAGTCGAACCCGTAGCCGGCGTACTCGTTCTCGTACCAGCCCGCACCAATTCCCCAGTCGAGGCGCCCGCCGCTGATGATGTCGACGGTCGATGTGATCTTGGCCAACACGCTCGGTTGCCGGTAACTGTTGCAACCGACCATCTGGCCGAGCCGGATGCGCGAGGTGCGCTGGCTGATCGCCGCCATCGTCGTCCAGCACTCGAACACCGCATCGTTGGCCGGCTTCGGAACGTTGTGGAAGTGGTCGTAGACCCATAGCGAGTCGTACCCCAACTCCTCCACTTTGAGGGCGATGTCGACGGCGGTTTGCCACTTCGCT
>JAYVVU010000172.1:0-10964 GCA_043786755.1 Actinomycetota bacterium | reverse complement strand
CCGCCGTGCTCGCGACATCGGCCACCGCCTTCAGCACCGTGAAGTACTTAGGTGCCGCCTACCTCGTGTACGTCGGCGTGCGCACACTCATGCGCCGGCCGGACGCGATCGACCCCGACCAACCTGGCGTCAGCCCACGACGCGCGTTCACGCAAGGCATTGTCGTCAACGTGCTGAACCCAAAGGTTGCGTTGTTCTTCCTGTCGTTCCTGCCGCAGTTCATCCACCCCGAGAATGGCCGACCAGCCGTGCAGGCACTCGTGCTCGGTTTGGTGTTCGTTGGCATCGGCTTCTTCACCGATGGCACCTACTCACTCGTCGCCAGCAAACTGCGCACCGTGCTGCTGCGCGGCAAGACGCTGCCATTCGTGCAGCGGTGGGTTGCAGGCACCGTGTTCATCGGGCTCGGATTGGTTGCAGCGACTGCGTCGGTCTCGCATGCGCGCAACGACTGATTGCGACTGACTCAAGACCGCGAACGAGCTGTTACCGTGCTCGGCGTGTCGGCACCCATGTGCGTCATTGGCGACTTCGCCTGGGATGTGCTCATTCGAACCAACCGCGAACTGTTGCGCGGCGGCGACACATTCGGTGAGGTGATGCTGACGCCCGGTGGCAGTGCGGCCAATGTCGCTGTCTGGGCGAGTCGCGCCGGCCTCAACACTGAATTCATCGGCAAGATCGGCCGCGATCGTTTCGGCCAGCTTGCGCAAGAAGACCTCGATCGCGAGAAAGTCGTCGCACACTTCGTCGAGACCGAGGCGCATCTCACCGGGTCGGTCGCGGTGTTCGTCGATCACACCGGCGAACGATCAATGGTGTCGGGCCACGGCGCCGACTTCTACCTGTTGCCGCAAGAGTTGCCACGAGAGGTCATCCGCCGTGCACGCCACCTGCACCTGACGGCATGGTCGTTCTTCATTGATCCACCACGCGCCGCTGCCCGCGCCGCGGCGCTGCTCGCTCAATCGTCAGGTGCAACGCTTTCCTTCGACCCCGGCTCGTTCCAGATGATTGGCGAGATGGGTGTCGCTCAGTTCCTCGCCGTCACGCAAGACCTCGGCATCGACATCCTGCTGCCAAACAAAGAAGAAGGCACCATGTTGACGGGTGGCTTGACCGACAACGACGAGATCGCCGCGCGGCTGGCCGAACTGTTCCCCAAAGCGCTGATCATGCTGAAGCTCGATGCCGATGGCGCGCTGGTGTGGGAGAACGGCAAGGGCACACACATTCCGGCAGGAACGAACAACCTCGTTGACGCAACCGGTGCAGGCGATTCGTTCGCTGGCGGATTTCTTGCGCGCTACTTGGAACATGGCGACGCAGTTGCCGCAGCTCGCTTCGCTACGACGATTTCGGCGTGGGTCATCGAACACCTCGGCGCGCGACCAGAACCGGATGCGAAACTGCGCGTCGCGCTACGTCGCGCTTAGCCAAACGTGATGTCCGAAACCCGCTCGCAGTCGTAATACGATCCCCGTAGCCTCGTCACCGTGACCGCTACTGCCGCCCCGATTCCCGCGCCAACTCCAAACCCAGTTGCAAGTGCACCGACACATATGTCGCCGCTCGACTGGTTGCTGCTGGCCACCCCTGGGTTGGTGTGGGGCACGTCGTTTTATTTCATCGCCGAAGGACTCTCGGCGTTTCCCGCGGCGCTGATCACTCCCATGCGCGTCGGCTTCGGGTTCGCGACCCTCAGCCTGTTCCCCTCCGCGCGACGAGTGAAGATCGAGCGCACCGACATGCGTCGCGTGCTGCTGCTCGGCCTGATCTGGATGGCACTGCCGCTCTCAATCTTCCCGTTCGCCGAAGAGCGCGTGTCCTCATCGGTCACCGGCATGTTGAACGGTGCGACCCCGTTGTTCATCGCAGTCGTCGCCGCGTTCCTCGCACGGCGACTGCCACCCGGCCAACAGATCATCGGCGTGATCGTCGGATTCTCCGGCGTGGCCCTGATCGCGGTTGCGTCCGGCGGAGGCGGTAACAACTCGTGGTCCGGCATCGGACTGATCTTCATCGCGCTCGTGCTGTACGGGTTCTCGCTCAACCTGGCGGTGCCGCTGCAACGCAAGTACGGCAGCCTGCCCGTGCTGTGGCGCGCGCAGGGCATCGCCCTCGTGCTGATCACACCATTCGCCATCCCATCATTCGACAACATCCACTTCGCGTGGGGACCGCTGTTCGCGATGGTCGGACTCGGTGTGCTCGGCACTGCGCTGGCATTCGTGCTGATGGCAAACAACGCTGGCCGTCTCGGCAGCACGCGTGCTTCGGTGAGTGTTTACCTAGTACCCGTTGTCTCGTTGCTGCTCGGCTCGCTCGTGCGCCACGAGTCAGTGGCCGTATTGGCAATCGTCGGTTGCGGCATCGCCGTGCTCGGCGCCTACGTCACCAATCGCCCGCGGCGTTAGCCGCACGGGTCGTTAACTTCGTCGCTCGAGGTACGCGCGACACAGTTCGCGCAAGCGATCGCGACCGAAACTTGGGTCGTGACCGGCGTGCACAACGTTCACCGGCAACGCCATCAGTCGACGCATCGTTGCGCAGTAGTCGGTGATGTTCGATTCGGCGAGCTCATCGAGCAGTGGCCCGTCGTACAACGCATCGCCCGAGAACAACGTTCCTGTCGCTTCGTCCCATAAGCCAATCGACCCTGGCGAATGCCCGGGCAGGTGCAGCACCTCGAACGCACGATCACCCGTGTCGACGATGTCGCCTTCGTCGATTAGGCGCGTGACGCGCGCCGGTTGTTGGCGGTATTGCTCGAACAAGTAGCCCGCGGGCAGTGCGTCGACGAAATAGGGATCGTCCATCGCGTAGCCAGATCCGGTCAGCATGTCCACAACGTCGGCTCCCCAACCAGCGACGATGTCGAGCGTCTGCAGCGCTCCAGCCTGCAGCAGTGGGGCTTCCAGTGGATGCGCGATCACTTCGTCGAATTCATGATGACCGCCGATGTGATCGTCGTGGCCATGGGTCGCAACGGCCGAGACTGGCTTGTCGAGAAGCTCGCCTAGTTCGTCGACAAGGCTGCACACACCCATCCCCGTGTCGATGACCAAGTCGCGGTCGCGACCGCGGACATGCCAGATGTTGCAACGCATCAGCGCGATGACATGCGGTTCCCACAGGAGGGTGATGTCATCGTCAACACGCGTCCGGTCGAACCAACGCTTGGCGACAGGCAGTATCACTGACATGCGTGGACAATCATGTGCGATCGTCGTAGATGACTTCGAGTTTCTCTTCCCAAGTTGCTCTCAGCCATGCGGCTGTTGGCTCACCCGTTCCGTAGCTGCAGTCAGGCAACACGTATCTAGTTGCTGACGGCTCGGCGATCACCCGTCGTAGGCCCTCCTCGATGAGGGCGCGTACAGTGGTGCCACTTCGGTGCGCCATTGCGTTAGCTTCCGCGAACAACGAGTCGGCGATCTCTACAGCGGTGGTCATGGGCCACTCATGTTAATCGACCCGTCGCAACGTGATTGAGGCGTTCCCCCAATATGAGCCCCATCAACGGAAGTCGCGGCTGGCGGTGTGCGCTGCAATGGGTAGTGGTGTCAGTTGCTCGGCGCTGATGTTGATGACGCCTTCGCTGCGTTCCAAGCGGCCACGGATCAACAACGCTGGCGCACCTCTCGCGATCTTGCGGTGGCGCGCCCAGCAACCCTTCGAGACGACGATGTTGATCAGCCCGGTTTCGTCTTCCAGGTTCATGAACGTGACGCCTTGCGCGGTCATCGGCCGTTGGCGATGGGTGACGATGCCGGCCACCAGCACCTTGCTGCGCGGTTCGCAATCCCACAACCCGACGGCGGTGACGACACCCTGTTGCGTAAGCGCCTCACGGAGGAACTGAGTAGGGTGGCCATTCGGCGCGATACCCGTCGCCCACAAGTCGGCGACCGCTACTTCCATCGGTTCCATACCCGGCAGGTTCGGTGCCCGTTCACCGACCACGATGCCCTCCAGTCGGCCGGGCCGCGATTGCACCGCCGCGCCGACAGCCCACAGCGCCTGCCGCCGTTCCATCCCAAAGCTCTGCTCGAACAACCCAGCAGTCGCCATCGCTTCCAGTTGCGCGAGATTCAACTCCGGCACCCGTCGCACCAGATCTTCCAGCGACGCATACGGCCGGCCATCCTCGATCCGCACGGCGAGATCGCTACCCAGGCCGCGCACCGAGCCGATGCCCAGACGCACAGCGACGCCACCGACGCTGTCGCGACATGGTTCGAGGATCGCCAGCGCTTTCGACGCGTTGAGGTCGGGCGAGTGCACCACCACGCCATGGCGACGCGCGTCTTGGCACAGCGAGTGCGGACTCCAAAAACCCATCGGCTGCGCGTTGAGCAACGCCGCGCAGAACGCGGCTGGTTCGTGGAACTTGATCCACGACGACGCGTAGACGAGATACGAAAAGCTGACGCTGTGCGATTCCGGAAAGCCGTAGTTCGCGAACGCGGCCATCTTCATGAAGATCTCTTCCGCGACCTCACCGCTGATACCGCGTTCGGTCATGCCCTCAAACAAACGCGCCTTCAACTTCTCCATCCGCGCACGACTGCGCTTGGAACCCATCGCCTGGCGCAACTGATCAGCCTCGCTGGGCGAGAAGCCAGCAACATCGATTGCCATCTGCATCAGCTGCTCTTGAAACAGCGGCACACCAAGCGTCTTGCCCAACGAATTCTCCAGCAGTGGATGTAGATACGTGATCGGCTCGAGCCCATTGCGGCGACGGATATACGGATGCACCGAGCCGCCTTGAATCGGGCCAGGGCGGATCAGCGCGACCTCGACCACTAAGTCGTAGAACCGGCGTGGCTTCAAGCGAGGCAACGTCGCCATCTGTGCCCGCGACTCAATCTGGAACACACCAACCGTGTCAGCGCGGCAAAGCATCGCGTACACGTCGTCCTCTTGCGGAATAGTCGCGAGGTCGACGTCGTAGCCGCGATGCTCGCGGATGAGATCGACCGCGTAGTGCAACGCACTGAGCATGCCGAGACCGAGCAAATCGAACTTCACCAACCCGGCAGCAGCGCAATCGTCTTTGTCCCACTGCAACACGCTGCGATCCTGCATGCGCCCCCACTCGACCGGGCACACCTCAATCACCGGTCGATCGCAGATCACCATGCCGCCGGAGTGAATGCCGAGATGGCGCGGCGAGTCTTCGATCTCGGCCGCGAGTTCCAACACCACCGACGGAATCTCGTGATCGCGTTGACCAGCGGTCGTGCTGACCGTGCCCCACGCATCCATCTGCTTGCTCCACGCATCTTGTTGGCCCGGCGCGTAACCCAACGCCTTGGCCATATCGCGCACCGACGAACGAGCGCGATAGGTGATGACGTTGGCGACCTGCGCTGTGTGGTGGCGGCCGTAGCGCTGGTACACGTACTGGATGACCTCTTCGCGGCGATCGGATTCGATGTCGATATCGATGTCGGGCGGGCCATCACGTTCGGGCGAGAGAAAGCGTTCGAACAACAATCCGAGACTGACCGCGTCGGCCTTGGTGACACCCAGCGCATAACAGACCGCGCTGTTGGCGGCACTCCCCCGCCCCTGGCAATAGATGTCGGCGCGGCTGCAGAACTCGACGAGATCCCACACAACCAGGAAGTAGCCAGCGAAACCGAGTCCTTCGATGACATCCAGTTCGTGATCAATGGTGCGCCATGCGCGTGCGCGCAGCGAAAGGTCTTCGTGTTGCGCGGGCCGTTCGCCGTAGCGCCGACGGCCACCCTCGTTCGCTATCTGACGGAGGTAGGCCATCTCGGTGAGCTGCACGCCGTTCGCATCGCGCGGGCACGGGAAGGGCGGCAGCTTTGGTGCAACCAGCGATAGGTCGAACGCGGCAGCACGTCCGATCTCGGCGGCGAGTTCGACAACACCCGGGTAGCGCAAGAAGCGACGCGCCTGTTCCGCGCCACTGCGCAGATGCGCGCTGGCCGACGCAGGTAGCCACGGGTCGAGATCATCGAGGCTGCTACGCGCGCGCACGGCCGCCACCGCGGTGGCCAATCGACGTTGCGCAGGCGTGGCGTAGTGCACGTTGTTGGTCGCGACGCAGCCAATGTCGTTGCGCGCAGCCAACTCGGCGAGCGCATCGTTGCGCACCGAGTCGAGCGGGTTGCCGTGGTCCCACAACTCCACCAGCACGCGATCGCGACCGAAGGCGGCAACCATTCGTTGCAACTCACGCGCTGCAGCGCGCGGTCCTTCGTTCACCAACGCCGCGGGCACCGCACCTTTGCGACACCCGGTCAACACCCATGCATGACCGGCGACTGCATCGGCAACATCGTCGAACGCGAACTGCGGGGCACCCTTCTCGCCGGCGAGATGCCCAAGGCTGAGCGCACGTGCAAGGCGCGCGTAACCAGCTGGTCCGTCGGCCAACACCAGCAGGTGCTGCGCATGCGGATCGGGCGCATGACTATCGACGACCATGCCGGTGTCGACTTGATGCCGCGTGTCGGTTTCACCGCGCGCCACTCGACCATGCGCGGTCAACGAGATCTCGGCGCCGAACACCGTCGGCAAACCAACGGTGCGCGCCGCCTCTGCGAAACGGACCACGCCATAGAAGCCGTCGTGATCGGTGAGCGCAAGAGCTTCCAGCCCGAGGCGCGCCGCCTCTTCCGCGAGCTGCTCGGGATGCGAGGCGCCATCGAGGAACGAGAAGTTGCTGTGGCAATGCAGTTCCGCGTACGGAACTCGCGTGCCACCAGATCGCGGTGACTCCGGCGGCTGATAAGGCTGACGCTTACGACTCCAAGCCGGCCCGTCGCCACCTGAATTCCACGATGGGCTTCCAGGCGCTCGCCCGTCCTTGCCGCGCTGGTCCGACAGCAGTCGTTCCAGTTCGCTCCACGGCATGTTCGGGTTGTTGAAGCCCATAAGGGCTCGCTACCTTATCGAACAAGTGTTCGTATCCGCAAGATACGTATACTCTCTCGCTGGCGGACCGATGAGTTCACCAGTTTCGGGGGAACCTCATGACTACGTCGGAAATAACAACAGAACTTGAACCGCGTCGTCGTGCGTGGCGTTCGCGGTGGGCGGCGATTGGTGCTGCCGTCGCGGTCAGCTTTGGTGCTGGCGGCATCTTCATCAGCAGCGCCGCGTCGACGACTTCGTCGTCGTTCGTGCCAATCACACCGGTACGCGTGCTCGACACACGCACAGGTCTCGGGCTCACCGGTGTGTTCACCTCACCCGTCTCACGCGATCTGCTGGTCACCGGCACGATCGCCACCGCCGACGGCGTACAACTCGTCGTCCCCGCGGGCGCCACCGCCGTGTCGCTCAACGTCACCGTCGTCGGACCCAGCGCCGACGGCTTCCTCTCCGTGCGCCCCGCCGACGCCGCCGGCGCACCAACAACCTCCAGCCTCAACTTCGCCGCCGGCCAAGTAATCCCCAACGCGGTCACCGTCAAAGTACCGACCTCAGGTGGCGACGCCGGCCGCATCGAGATCACCTACAACGCGCTCGGCGTCGCCGGGCCGACCACACACATTTTGGTCGACATCGTCGGCTACTACCAAGCCACCGCCTCCGGCCCCGCCGACGGCACCCCCTGCACCGCCGGCGGACTGGCGGGCACGATCGTCAACGGTTCTAACGGTGACGGCGAAGCCACCGTCAAATGCTTCCGCAACCTGGTCACCACCCTCGCCGGCACCGGTGCCTCTGGCACCACCGACGGCACAAACCTCGCCGAATTCTCCGGCCCGTTCGGGGTGGCGGTCGATGCTGCTGGCAACGTCTATGTCGCCGACTTCTTCAACCATCGGATCCGCAAGATCACTGCCGCTGGAGTCGTCAGCACCCTCGCCGGCTCCACCTACGGCTACTTCGATGGCATCGGTGCCGCCGCCCAATTCTACGGCCCGCGCGGGGTGGCGGTTGATGCTGCCGGCAACGTGTACGTCGCCGACTCCGGCAACAACCGGATCCGCAAAATCACTGCCGCCGGCGAGGTCACCACCCTCGCCGGCCAAAGCACCGCTGGCACCACCGACGCCACCGGCATCGCCGCCCAATTCAACACCCCGCGCGGAGTGGCGGTCGATGTCGTCGGCAACGTCTACGTCGCCGACACAGGCAACCATCGCATCCGCAAAATAACCCCCGTCGGTGCCGTCAGCACCCTCGCCGGTTCCACCGGCGGCTATCTCGACGCCACCGGTACCGCCGCCCAATTCAACCTCCCGGCGGGGGTGGCGGTCGATACCGCCGGCAACGTCTACGTCGCCGACACCGAAAACCATCGCATCCGCAAAATCACCGCCGCCGGTGTCGTCACAACGCTCGCTGGCGGACTACCCGGGACCACCGACGCCACCGGTACCGCCGCCCAATTCAACACCCCGACCGGAGTCGCGGTCGATACTGCTGGCAACCTCTACGTCGCCGACTACATCAACCATCGCATCCGCAAAATCACTCCCGCCGGGGTCGTCAGCACCCTCGCCGGCTCCACCCTCGGCTACCTCGATGGCATCGGTGCCGCCGCCCAATTGTACGGCCCGCTAGGGGTGGCCGTCGACGCCGCCGGCAACCTGTACGTCGCCGACTTCTTCAACAATCGAATCCGCCAAATCAACTGAGCCACAACCCGCCAACGCAGGACAACTCCGATGACCACCACCACTGCCACCACTCTTGCCGGCTCCACCAACGGCTACACCGGGGCCACCGGCACCGCCGCCCAATTCAACCTCCTGTACGGGATGGCAGTCGACACTGCCGGCAACGTCTACGTCGCCGACACGGGCAGAATTCGCAAGATAACTCCCGCCGGGGTGGTCAGCACTGTCGCCGGCTCCACCAGCGGCTACCTCGACGGCACCGGCCCGAGCGCCAAATTCAACCACCCGAGGGGTGTGGCCGTCGATCTCGCCGGCAACATCTACGGCGCCGACACCAGCAACGATCGCGTTCGCCAGATCAACTGACATGACTACTCCGACCGCACCAACAGAACTAGAGCAGCCCCGGCGTCGTGGTTGGCGTTCGCGCTGGGCGGCGATCGGTGCCGCGGTCGCAGTCAGCTTTGGTGCTGGTGGGATCTATATCGGCAACGCGGCGTCGGGTTCTGCGCCGTCGTCGTTCGTGGCGATCACACCGGTACGCGTACTCGACACCCGTTCCAATCTCGGACTCACCGGCGTGTTCACCTCACCCACCTCGCGCGATCTGTTGGTCACCGGTTCCATCGATACTGCCGACGGCGTACAAACAGTCGTCCCCGCCGGAGTGACCGCAGTGTCGTTGAACGTCACTGTCGTCGGCCCCACCGCCGACGGCTTTCTCTCGGTGCGCCCCGCCGACGCTACGGGTGCACCAACAACCTCCAGCCTCAACTTCGCCGCTGGTCAAGTGATCCCCAACGCGGTGACGGTGAAAGTTCCGACCAGCGGTGGTGACGCGGGCCGCATCGAGATCACCTACAACGCTCTCGGCGTCGAGGGACCGACCACACACATACTCGTTGACATCGTCGGCTACTACCAGGCCACCGCACCCGCCGATGGCGCCCCGTGCACAGAAGGTGGGCTACCGGGCACAATCTTCAACGGTCACAACAGTGCCGGCGAAACCAGCGTCACATGCTTCCACAACCTAGTCACCACCCTCGCCGGCCAAGCCACCGCCGGCTCCACCGATGCCACCGGCATCGCCGCCAAATTCAACAACCCGTACGGAGTCGCCGTCGACACCGCCGGCAACATCTACGTCGCCGACAAGTACAACAATCGCGTCCGCAAAATCACCCCCGCCGGAGTAGTCACCACCCTCGCCGGTTCTGGCGCCGCCGGCTCCACCGACGGCACCGGCATCGCCGCCCAATTCAACAACCCGTTCGCAGTCGCCGTCGACGCCGCCGGCAACGTCTACGTGGCTGACACCAACAACAATCGCATCCGCAAAATCACCCCCGCCGGAGTAGTCACCACCCTCGCCGGCTCCACTGCCGGCTACAACGACGCCACCGGTGCCGCCGCCCAATTCAACAGCCCGTTCAACGGGGTCGCCGTCGACGCCACCGGCAACGTCTACGTCGCCGACACCAACAACAATCGCATCCGCAAAATCACCCCCGCCGGAGTAGTAAGCACCCTCGCCGGGTCTGGCGTCGCGGGCTCCACCGACGGCACCGGTGCCGGCGCCCAATTCTACAATCCGCAAGGAGTGGCCGTCGATGCCACCGGCAACGTCTACGTCGCCGACACCAACAACAATCGCATCCGCAAGATCACCCCCGTCGGAGTGGTGAGCACCCTCGCCGGTTCCATCCTCGGCTACGTCGACTCCACCCTTGCCGGTGCCCGATTCACCTACGCGTCCGGTGTGGCAGTCGATTCAGCTGGCAACCTCTACGTCGCCGACTCGGGCAACAATCGGATCCGCAAAATCACGTAGCAGACAAGTCGAGGGAGAACTGGTGATGTGGCCGACCAGGGCAACTAACGGATCCGAAAAATCACCGCCGCAGGATATAGTCAGCACCCTCACCGGCGACGGCACACCTAGCTACCTCGACGGCGCTGGCGCCACCGCCCAATTCCTCCTCCCACGAGGATCGGCGTAGACGCTTCCGGCAACCTCTACGGCGCCGACACCGGCAACCACCGCATCCGCAAAATCAACAGATCCGCTACTTCGCGCTGGCGCGTGGACCTCGTGAGCCGTTCTACTGTTTGTGGCCGTCGCGTCGACGTGAGCTTGGTTGTCGCTCATGCTGATCTGCTTGGTCGCCACGATCAACTGTCGGATCGACTTGCGTAGGTCGTCGTAGCTGCCGGCTGATTCGGAATCCATCCACGGCGGCGGTCCGCCTGCTTCGGACACTTTGGTTTGCAGTTCCGCGGTGCCCGCCTCGGTGATCGAGTACACGCGCTTGGTGTCTGGCCGGGTCGCCGACACGAAACCCGCGT
>JAYVVU010000171.1:0-2024 GCA_043786755.1 Actinomycetota bacterium | reverse complement strand
GCCGCATGCTGATGCAGCGCGTCGCTCCGCAACAGGCATTGGCTTCGATCTTCGCCGTGCAGGAATCGCTGGCGCTGATCGGCTGCGCGATTGGTTGCGTTGTCGCACAGGTTGTAATCGCAACAGCAGGTGTGCGAGCGGCACTGCTGGTGATCGGCGGCTTGTTGGCCCTCCTGCTGCTGATCACATCCAAGCGACTGGCCGAAGTCGACGCGTCGGCGGATGCCCCGGTGGTGGCAATTCGTCTGCTGCGCCGCATCCCGTTGTTCGCACCGCTTCCCGGCCCGGCGTTGGAAGGTGTTGCCCGCGCTGCACAACCCGTTCACTTCACCGCCGGGCAGACGATCATCCGCGAGGGCGAAACTGGCGACAGCTATTTCGCGATCGTCACCGGCGAGGTCGCGGTGACGATGAATGGAAAACCGATTCGCACGATGGCTCGCGGCCAAGGGTTCGGCGAGATCGCATTGCTTGCCGACGTTGCGCGCACTGCGACGGTCACGGCCGCCGGCAACGTTGAACTGCTCGAGATTGAACGCGCACCGTTCCTTACGGCTGTCACCGGACACGATGCTTCCAAGCAAGCTGCCTGGGGTGTCGCTCGCAACTGGCATCCGGTCATCGATGCTGGCGTGTCTCCTGCAGCGGAGTAACTAGCCCAGTTGAAAGACGGCACCTTCGCGCGCCGCAACGACCGCGACACCTGTCGCTGAACCAAAGCCGTGTTCGATCGCTGCTACTTCAACATCGGTGCGATCGGGATCGTGATGGAAAAGCACCACCGTTTTGGCGTTTGCGAGGCGGCCGAGTTCGACTGGGTACTCCACCGCGGAATGCCCGAAGTCGATGCGCACGGGCAACTCGCTTGCTGTGTACTGCGCGTCGTGAATCAGCAGGTCGACGCCGTCGCACAATGCCAACGCCGATTCGTGATAGGGCCCAAAACCGTCGGGGCCAGGTCCGAGCACGCCAGCGGGGCCATGATCGGAGAGGTACGCAACACTGCTCGTGCGATCGCTGACGCGGTAACCGAATGTGCGGCCACCCTTGTGCGGAATTTCTCGTGCCAAGACGGTGAAGCCCTCGACGGAGTGCACGCCTTCATCGATTGAATCGAACGACCATGTGCCGCGCAGTTCGTCGGGCCGGATCGGGAACGCGGGCGGCGACATCGTTTGGCAAAGCAGGTCGAGTGCAGGAACCCCCTGCTCGGGAAGGAGGATGCGAGTGATCGCATCGGGGCGATCGCCAGAGCGAAAGAACGGAAGGCCCTGCACGTGATCCCAATGCAGATGCCCGAGCATGATCGTGCCACGAAACGGTTCCCCCTGCATCAGGGCCGGTATCGCGCGTAGCCCGGTGCCAGCGTCGAGTAGCAGTCGCGGCGCTTCCTCGTCGTTGTGAGCGATCGCGACGCACGATGTATGCCCACCGACACCAGCGAACGCAGCACCGACGGCCGGCGTTGAACCGCGAACGCCGCACAGGTGAACTCGCACTAGCTGATCGCTCTCCGGATCATGCCGCGACCATACCCCCGTTACGATGCCCGGCAGCGATGAACGAACCGCCTGAAGAGTCCGCCGATATTCGCATCGACCCCTACCTCGGCACGGTGGTTCACGTCGTCGGTTCTCGACAGAAGCGACCGAACCTGCCGAACACTGGCTGCCCTTTCTGCGTCGGTGGACGCGAGGCACCCGAGCCGTACAAAGTGCGCTGGTTCCCTAATCGCTGGCCGGCGATGCCCAATGAACGTTGCGAGGTCGTGCTGTACACACCCGACCACGATGCGACGCTGGCATCGCTCGGCGTGAGTGGTGTCCGGCGCGTGATCGATCTCTGGGCCGATCGAACCGCTGCACTCGCCGCGCGCGACGACATCGCATACGTGTTGGTCTTCGAGAACCGTGGCAAAGAGGTAGGCGCGACCATTGATCACCCACCCGGCCAGATCTACGCGTACGACCACATCCCATCGCGACCCGCCAAGTTGCTGGCGGCGAACTGGTCGCCCGATCTTC
>JAYVVU010000170.1:0-2026 GCA_043786755.1 Actinomycetota bacterium | reverse complement strand
CGAAACATCACGCTGACCATCGCGGCGATCTTGACGTCGGCGGTGTCGTTGTTTCTCGTGGGTGGCACCCTGCTCGTGCGCGAGGGTTTCGACAACCTGCTGTCCAAGTGGGCCGGCGGCGTGCAGATGATTGTGTATGTCAGCCCGACGGCCACGCCTGAGCAGGTGATCGCCGTGCGGAACGTGCTCGAGTCGAACCCGACCGTCGTCGATGTCGACAAGCTGCAGTATCTCGATTTCGAACAATCGTTGGCTGAGGCCAAGCGGTTGTTGGCCGCAGATCCGACCACCTTCCGATTGCTCAACCAATCGAACCTGCCCACCGAGTTCAAGGTCGTACCGAAACCGGGTCAACTCAACGTGCTTGTCGAACTGTCCAACGGGTTCGCCGAGGTGGCCAAGGTGCAAAAAGTGGTACTGGCGCGCGATCAAGTCGAGCAGATCAGCAAGCTGCGCGACTTCGTGCAGACCGTCACCATCGGGTTGTCGGTTCTATTACTCGTCGGCGCGCTCATCTTGATCTGGACAACGATTCGCACGGCCATGTTTGCCCGTCGGCGCGAGATCGAGGTCATGAAACTGGTCGGCGCGACCAACTGGTTCATTCGCGTGCCGTTCATGCTCGAAGGCCTCATTCAGGGCCTCGTCGGAGCCGCGATGTCGTGCGGCTTCTTAGTGGTGTTCAATCGCTTATGGACCAACGGCGTCGTCAAGCTCAAGGGTGACAATGGGTTCGTCGCGCTCGTTGTCAGCGACGGCTACTTGAACTGGGTGATGTTGGCGGTATTGGTATTTGGCATGGTCGCAGGTGCCATTGCATCTGGCGTTGCGTCCAGCCGGTTCCTCGACGTCTGAGGTTCCAATCGTTGATTGATCTAGGTTTGCAGCCATGTACACCGAGATCCTCTATGACGTAGCCGATGGCATCGCGACCATCACGTTGAACCGGCCCGCCCAGCTGAACGCGTTCACGAACACCATGATGCGCGAGATCATCGATGCCTTCGATCAGATCGATGCCGATGACGCCGTCAGAGTGGTCATCGTCACCGGCGCAGGTCGCGGATTCTGCGCCGGTGCCGATCTGTCCGGTGGGGGGGACACCTTCAAGGGCGGTGGTAGCGACGTACAAACGGCGGTTGGTGTGCCGCGCGACGGTGGCGGTCTGGTTTCGCTGCGGATCTTCCGATGCAACAAGCCTGTGATCGGCGCGATCAACGGTGCGGCTGTCGGTGTTGGCGTCACGATGACGCTCCCCATGGATATCCGCATGGCGTCGGATGCCGCTCGATTTGGTTTCGTGTTCGCCAAGCGTGGCATCGTTCCTGAGGCATGTTCGTCGTGGTTCCTGCCGAGGCTCGTTGGTATCAGCCAGGCAGCGGAATGGGTGTACACCGGGCGAGTATTCGGCGCTCACGAGGCGCTCGATGCTCGCTTGGTGCGAAGCGTGCACCCAGCCGACGAACTGCTCGCCGCCGCCCGTGAGTTGGCTAATGAGATCGCGGCGAATACTGCACCCGTATCGGTTGCGTTGTCGCGCCAGATGCTGTGGCGCATGCTGGGCGCCTCTCATCCAATGGACGCACACCGGGTTGATTCGCGAGGTATCAAGGAACGTGGACGCAGCGCCGACAGCCGCGAGGGAGTGATGAGCTTTCTCGAGAAGCGCCCGGCCGTCTTCACCGACAGCGTCAGCAGCGGCCTGCCCGACATCTTCGCAGGTTGGGACGAGCCCGAGTTCGCCTAGCGTGCTTGTGACGGAGATCACAAGGCTTCGAGGAACAAATCCAACGCTTCGTTCGGTTATCACCGCAACAGAACGCGAGACTATTCAACATAGCTGCGACAGATAGCAGCGAAGTCTCGAGGAGAGACCCCATGAGCACCCTTTTGAGCGAACGAATTGAAACAGGCGATGTTATCGAGGTCGACTGCGATGGACAGAGAATCTCGGCGATGGTCCTGTTGGCCACCGACGATGCCATCATCCTCGATGCCTGCGATGACACGACTCCATTCGTCGTTC
>JAYVVU010000169.1:0-4821 GCA_043786755.1 Actinomycetota bacterium | reverse complement strand
TCGACACTCCCCAGATGGATAGCAATGGAGATGGTCCGTACAGGAAGGCGCAGATCTGGGGCCGATACCTCGAACCAATCCGATGAACGTCGGAGTTGACCTCGACCGTCAAAGAGGTGCCATACCTTGTGACGTCTGTCGTGCAGACCGTGACCCTCCCGGGAGCCCATGGGTGCGGGTAGGCCTCGATATCGATTCGAAGACGCACCCTTGGGCGGCCGGACGTGTCACGAAACACAGACCTCGACCGGTTATGGCCAACCGGCACCAGCAACCTGATCAACCCTTAATAGCACCGCTCCCGCAACGGGAATCTGGCGGTGGGGGTCAGCTCGGGCAATCGGCTCGTGTGAATGGGTCCAAGCAACTTCGCGGTTCAAGGCAAGCGTTGCCACACCAAACCTGCAAGCCGATCATCTACTCCGAGAGTTAAAACTCCGGGAAAGACGGCTGGCCCCCGAGGCCGACACCGAACCCGATCAGTACGATCGCTCCGACGATGACTCCAAGCGCAATCGCGATTGTGCCCGCGCGCCAGCCACGCAGCGGAATCGAACCTGGCATGCGCGAATCGAGCGAGTAGCGACCGGCGCCGATGAACCCAAGCGCAGCGCCGGCGAACACCAGAACCAAAGTCTGATCAAACCCTCCGGTCGTTTCGTTGCCGAACAGTCCACCGTCCCACTGCAGGCCCGCAGCGAACTGGAAGCCGACTCCGACTATCGCCGCAGAAGCGAGCGGCGTGAGCAGGCCGAGAAGCAGCAGGGCGCCAGTGGTAACCTCGGTGATCGTGATCAGCCACGCCATCAAGTTTGTGTTGCTGTAGCCAAACAATTTGACGAGGTCAGCCTGTTCGCCGATATTCGACGGCCAACCGGGCGCCTTGAACCATCCCAACTTTTGTAAACCATGACCAAGGATGATGACGCCGAGGATAAAGCGTAGACAGACCGCTGCTACATCCGCGCCAACATCCGTCGAACCGTGAATCGGTTGCGCGGCCTCATCAATCTGCTCAAACGTCGTCATCAGGTTCCCCCTTAGCCCGTGAACACAACTTACACAAGGAAAGACCAGTGCGCGACGAAAGGCAACAGGCGCAAACCAACACCGGCAACGTGACATCGGTGAGACCACCAACCCGCGCCGCGTGGCGAGCTACGGCGACGGTTCGTTAGAGCATTGCGTCGGGCAGCGGCTTGGCGTGCACGATCGTCAAGCGCTGCGTACTGCGGGTGAGCGCGACATACAGCGCACGCAGACCCTGCTGTTCGCCGGCGACGATGTCGGCAGGCTCGACTACCACGACGCCGTCGAGCTCCAGGCCCTTCACAACGCTGACCGGCACCACTGTGATGCCCATCGAGAGACCCATCCGTGTCGCCTTGCCGTGTTCGATACCGGCTTCGTCGAGCGCGGTCGACACGGCCTCGAACATCGCATCGGGCACTACGACGGCGATGTTGCCTTCGCCGACATCGGCATCGAGTTCCTTGGTCGCACCGACGACCGCTGTCATCAGTTCCGACGGCGCCACGTGCAAGAACTCGGGATGTTCGTCGCCGACGCGCACGCTTGTAGGAGCGCGCAACGACGGGGTCGCCGCCATCATCACGCGGTTGGCGAGTTCCATGATGTTCGCCGGAATGCGATAGCCAACGCTGAGACCGATAACCCGCGCTGGCTTGCCGTTGCGGTCACCGTTCGGCAGATGACGCAGCACGTCGTCCCAATCGTTCGGCGCCAATGCACCGGTGGCCTGCGCAATATCGCCAACCACGGTCATGCTGCCGTTCAACGAGCGACGCGACACCATGCGCAACTGCATCGGCGTCAGGTCTTGCACTTCGTCGATCACGATGTGGCCGAACGTGCGAATCTCGTCGGCTTCGTCGGGCTTGGTCGCACCCTTCACCGCACGCGCACCGAGATAGCTGCGCGCCTCGTCGAGCAGCGCCACGTCGTGTTCGGTCCAGCGCACGTCGGTGACTTCCGGTAGCCGCTCGCGATACAGCGACAGGTACTCGTTCTCCGGCAGGTGACGAGCAGCAGCCAACTTCAACAGTGCCTTGCTGCCGTACAGGTCGTGCAACAACTGCGCCGGCGTAAGCAACGGCCACATCCGTTCGAACGCGGCACGCACCTCCGGAAGCGCACGCACAGCTTCTTTCACCTGCGCCGGCGACACCGAATCTTGGCGCCAACTCCCCGCCATCGCGGTCCAGATTTCCGTCTCGACCCAACGCCGCGCTGCGTTGTGCTTGCGGAAGCGCCGCTGCGCGGCCTTCACAATGCGATTCGATTCGTCGGCACGCAACCGCACGTAGCCCGTGCGGAACGGCACCACAAGGTCGTCGCGCAACGCACGCTCGCGATCGGTGACGGCCTTGTCGATCACCAAACTCATCTGCAGATCGCCCTTCACCCGCGCGGCCAACGGCGTGTCGGGTGTATCGATCGCGTAGCGCGCCCATTCCACGTCGGGAACGAGATCGGCAAGGACGACTTGCTCGACGCCGGCTTCACCAAGCGACGGAAGCACGCGCTCGATGTAGCGCAGGAACACGCGGTTCGGCCCGATGACCAAGACGCCCTGATCTTCGAGCGGGAAGCGGAACGTGTACAGCAGGTACGCGGCGCGGTGCAACGCCACCACTGTCTTGCCGGTACCCGGGCCGCCCTGCACGACAAGCACGCCAGCCTGTGGTGAGCGAATGATCTCGTCTTGCTCGCCCTGAATCGTGGCGACAATGTCGCCGAGTTGGCCGGTGCGGCCGCGCTCGAGAACAGCGAGCAGCGTGCTGTACCCGCGGATGCCGTCGGCGCGGTCAGCCGTTTGGGTGCCAGTAACAGTTCCGTCTTCAGCGCCGACGCCGAGATGACCCTCGCCGAACAACTCGTCTTCCAGCCCCAACAGTTCGCGACCTTGCACGTGGAAGTGCCGACGACGCGCCAGACCTAGCGGGTCGCGACCAGTTGCACGGTAGAACGGCTCGGCCACCGGCGCTCGCCAATCGACCACCACCGGATCGGCGTTTTCGTCGGCGACCGCAAGGCGACCGATGTGGAAGTTCTCGACGGTGCCCGGATGCTGCGAATCGTCGAGCGGCAACCTGTCGATGCGACCAAACACCAGCGCTGCGTTGCCCAAGTCGAGCTGCGTCAGCCGATTGAAGACGGCTTCGTCGTACACATCGCGCTCGTAGCGGGCCTGGAAGGTGCCACCCAACGTGCCCTCGTGCAGGCCCCGCATCTTCCACGCATCGACCTTGCTTTGTTCCAGGCAGCGGTACGCGAAGTCGATGAACTCCTGCTCAGCGGCCATATCGGGGTGATGTTGCGTCATGGATCGGGGTGTCCACGGCCAGGGAGACCTGGAAACGTGGTCTGAAAACTCTATCGGCCATCCCGAAAGCGACAACTGCGTTGAAGTCGGGCTAGGAAGTGAGCGTATCCGCTAACGTCTATCCCATGATCTCAGGTGCGATCCTCCGACAGTTGCGCCTGCGGACCGGGCGAACGCAACGCGATGTCGCCGCCGCCGTCGGACTTCCGGCGACAGTGTTGAGCGCATACGAGCGTGGTCGACGACAGCCGGGAGTCGACATCGCCGGTCGCATCATCCGAGCACTTGGCTTCGACGTTCGCTTCGTTCCCGCCCTCGATCCACTGGTGCAAAGTCGTCGCCTCGAAGAGGTGCTACGACTCGCGGAGGCTTTGCCGTATCGACCGCGCGCGCTCGCGAGGGCGCGGCGATGACCGATCTCGTTGGTCGCGTCGTCGCAATCTGCGATGCGCTCGACGAGCAGTCGATTCCGTGGGCGATCGGCGGCGCGATGGCACTCGCGTTTGCGACCGCTGAGCCGCGCGGAACGCGCGACATCGACGTCAACGTGTTTGTGGCGGCCACGCAAGCACGTCGCGTGTTTGCCGCGTTACCAAAGGGTGTTCGTCACCGCGCCGCCGACGTCAGCACTGCAGGCCTCGACGACCAAGTCCGACTGTGGTGGGACGACACACCAATCGACATTTTCTTCGCCGCCAACCCGTTCCACCACGAAGTTGCGTTGCGGTGTGTCACGGTTCCATTCGGCGGGCGGAACATTCGCGTTCTCAGTGCCGAGGATCTGGCTGTGTTCAAAGCAATGTTCGACCGCAGCAAGGATTGGGTCGATATCGAGACGATGGCGGCGTCGGAAGCAATCGATCTCGACCTCGCCGCGTCACGGCTGCACGATGTGCTCGGCGATGATCCGCGAGTCGCTCGACTGCGCAACATCGTTCCTCGCTAGCCACTCACACGGTGGTGCCGATGCCCCCGTCGACGGCGATCACGCTGCCGGTCACATACGAGCCGGCGCGGCTCGCCAGAAACACGGCGACGCCTGCCATATCGTCGGGGCGCCCAATCCGGCCGAGCGGCGCGGACTGTGCGATCGAGTCGCCGAACGCCTCGAGCGTCGCGGCCATCATCTTGCTCTCGAACGGACCAGGCGCGACCGCGTTGACCGTGATGTGCTGCGGCCCGAGCTTGCGCGCCAGCACGCGCGTGAGGTGGTGCACGCCAGCCTTGCTCGCCGAGTAGCTGTAGGTATCCATCGGGTTCACATGCAGCCCGTCGATCGAACCGATGTTGATGACGCGTGCGGGATCGTCGGCCGTTGCGCCAGCGCGCAGGTTGCCGAGCAACCGCTGCGTCAGGAAGAAGACGCCCTTCACGTTGGTGTCCATCACCTTGTCCCAGGCGTGCTCGTTAAAATCGTCGAGCGGCATACCCCACGTCGCGCCGGCGTTGTTCACCAGAATGTTCAACGTCGGGAA
>JAYVVU010000168.1:0-2031 GCA_043786755.1 Actinomycetota bacterium | reverse complement strand
CTGGTGAGGTCGTCGCTCGAACCGAGGCCCTTGGCGATGCCGAAGTCGGCAAGCAACACCCGACCATCGGGCGTGATCAGGATGTTGCCCGGCTTGACGTCGCGGTGTACGAGTCCGGCCGAATGAGCTGCATCGAGTGCCGCCGCGACGCAGCCACCGACGTGCATTGTGAGTTCGGGACTCAGCCGCTTCTGCTCGTCGAGCAACTCGCGCAAGCTCTTGCCGTTGATGAACTGCATCACCACTGCCTGGCGCCCGTCGAAGTCGATCGTGTCGTGCACTGCGACGATATTCGGATGGCTCAGGCGAGCGACCGTGATGGCCTCGCGACGGAAACGTTCGGCGACGATGGGGTCGGTCGCGAGGCCCGACTTGAGGACCTTCACCGCAACCTGCCGACCGAGCGACATGTCGGTGGCGAGCCACACTTCGGCCATTCCACCTTGCGCGATCTTTCGCTCCAGCCGGTATCGCTGGGCAACAAGCGCCGGTGGTGGCAGAGGGGTGGTGTTGGTTGCCATGTTTGGTGGCCAACGCTAGTCGTGCCCGACGACAACTGTCCGTCAATCGTTGTGCGTGTCCTCACGACGAACCTGGAAGGCGATGCCCATGGTGCCGCGCCCGGCATGACTACCGACCACTGGACCGATGTCGCCGATGACAATTTCGCCCGCGTAGTACGGGCGGAGCATCTCGATGAACTGGTCCACGTCGCGGCAATCGGCGTGCATTACTGCGAGGTTCTCGACCGTGCCGTAACTGTGCAACTTCTCCACCAAGAAGGCGAGTGCCTTACTGCGGGTGCGTTGCTTGCCGCCCTCTTCGACCTTGCCGTCGCGCACTTCGATGATCGGCTTGATCGACAACACCGATGCAAGCATCGCCTTGGCGCCACCGATGCGTCCGCCCTTCTTCAGGTTCTCGAGCGTGTCAAGCGCGCCCCACACCTTGGTGCGTATCGCAAGATCGGTGGCCATGGCCGAGACCTCGTCGAAGGACGCACCCGCTTTCGCTGCTCGCGCACAGGCGACAACGATGATGCCAAGTCCGAGTGTGGCCGACCTGCTGTCGACGACCGCAATCGAGACGTCGTCGGCAACCGCTCGCGCGGCGAGTTCGGCACTTTGCATTGTGGCCGACAGTCCAGAACTCAATGAGATGACCACAATGCCATCGGCACCGTCGGCGATCAACGATCGATATACCCGCTCGAAGTGTCCGGGCGCCGGAGCAGCGGTCTCTGGGAGAACTGCCGAGGCAGTGGATCGGGCCCAGAACTCGGCCGGTGTGAGATCCCGTCGATCGATGAACTCTTCGCTTCCGAACCGGATCGAGAGTGGGACGATCTCGATGTCGAGTTCGTCGGCAACCGATTGCGGTAGATCGCAGGCACTGTCGGTAACGATTCGAATGGTCACGAGTCCGCGACGTTAGCCGAACTTTCGTCGTGACCCTCGCGAGGTTCGTCGGAGCGCGCTGGCGGATGACGTTCCATGACTTCGGCGTGGCGCCGCGATCGCTTGGTGCTGCGCAAGTGATGCACCCACCACGCGAACAGAGCCAGTAGCCCGCCGCCGGTGAGCATCTGGGCGAGACCAGTCAGCGCACGGACCCTAGCCTTGAGAAACAGGGTTTCGGCCACCTGCCTGCTGCCGTCGGGGGTGAGGATCTCGAGTGTGACAGCCGAGTTTCCGTTGGAACGAGCGACGACAGGAATCTCGACATCGGTGATCTCGCGAGGATCAAGGAGGACAACCATGTCACCCCGCGGAAACGTGAGCTTGGTGGCGCTCAGTCTGAGCAGCACGCGCAACGGTTCGTCGCCCGTGTTCTCGATGGGGATACGGATGGTGGTTCGTCGCCCAGTCAGCGTGAATGCATACGCTGGCCGCGGTATGACCGCTCCGATGATTGTCTGGAACTCGGCCGAGAGTGCAGTGGCGGTGGTGTAGACCTCGACGGGTGTCAACGAAGTGGATGACAACACATCGATGGTCGTTGACCATCGTGTCGCGCGGCCGTCGTCGGCGA
>JAYVVU010000167.1:0-4831 GCA_043786755.1 Actinomycetota bacterium | reverse complement strand
GAGTCAGTCGGCACTCGTCGTTGAAGTGGCCAGCGCAGAGAACCTGATTGGGCATTGGCGACGACGTCACGACATTTCGGCGAGTCGTGGAATGCCAGCACACATCACCACCCTGTATCCGTTTAGAACACCTGCGTCGATCGCGCGCGAAGAGTTGCAGGCGTTGACGACCCTTGCGGCTCAAACGAATCGCCATCGCTACGCACTCGGCACCGTTGACGCGTTCGATGTAGCAATCTTTCTGCGCCCGTTTCCCGACGAATGGTTCCGTCAGCTGACAAACCGAATAGTCGCAGCCTTCCCGGATTGTCTGCCATACGGTGGCGCGTATCCAGAAGTGATTCCGCATCTGACGATTGCGCAATCGGCTGGCGGCGAGTCCCACGCCAAGTTGCGATTGGCCATTGAGGCGGGCGTCGCTCCAGCACTTCCGATCGCGTGCGAGGCGACGGCGCTGTCGCTGTTCATCAACGACAACGACTACTGGACCCTCGCCCAGCGGTTTCCGTTCGCCTAGCCCGGGCCTAGCGGCGGGCGGCGGCGAGAGTTCGGCGCGCTAGTTCTGGGCCCACGTCTGGCTCGCTCATCACGCTGGGCGTGACAACTACGCGCATGCCCGCTGCTTCAATCGCAGGTACGTGTGCTTCGTCGAGCGGATCGATGACCAGCGTTGCGGCGATGTCTGTGTACAACCGGGCGACGCCGACCACTGATGGTTCGTGGCCCAGTTCGCGCAGCATTTGATCGGCGGGACCCTTCAGTGCAACGCCGCCGACGATCGGTGAGATCGCAACGACCGACTCGCGACGGGCAGCGAGGATGTCGTTCACGTCTTCAATACTGCGGATCGGCGCGATCGATACCAACGGATTCGATGGAGCGATCACGATCACTTCGCTATCGGTCAGCGCCGAGCGCACCAGTGGCGGCAGTGTTGCTGCGTCTGCGCCCGCGAAACGAACCGCGTTCACGGGCACGTTGTGCCGGCGTTTCACGAAGTACTCCTGAAACGGAACCTCGATCCCTTCCTCGCGCAGCGTCACCATCGTCGACATGGTTGCGTCGGTCATCGGCAGCAGCCATTGCTCGAGGCCCCATGCGGCTGCGATCTCGGCGGTGACGAGCGTCAGTGGCGCACCCTCGGCCAGTCGCGCGGTGCGGTAGAGATGTGTAGCCAAGTCTTTGTCGCCAAGGTTGAACCAGGTTGGTGCTGCCGCGGAGCCATCCGGCTTGGCCGTCGCGTAACGCTCGAGCGACTCCATCGCACGCCACGACTCGCCGCGCATTCCCCAGCCGCGCTCGGGGTCGATGGCGTTGGCGAGCGTGTAGATGACCGTGTCAATATCGGGGGAAATCGACAATCCGTGCAGAACCGTGTCGTCGCCAGTGTTGATCACCGCAGTTGTATCCGACGGCGGATGCACATTGGCGAGCGCACGCATGAAGCGCGCCGCGCCAACACCTCCACAGATGACCGTGACGGATCGTGTCATCGCCAACCCTCCGTATCGCCCGCGGCGACTCGTGCGTACACAGCGGTGAGCTCGGTCGCACACTTCGCCCACGTGAACTCGCGCCACCGCGCGTTGCCGGCAGTCACGAGTCGGTCGCGTGCTGCCGAGTCGGTGAGTGCGGAGTTCATGTTGAACGCCAACGTAGGAATGTCGTCGGGATCGCTGAGTAGAACCGCATCGCCGCCGACTTCCGGAATCGAACCGGCGTTGCTGGCGACGATTGGAACGCCTGCCTGCATTGCATCCAGCAGTGGAAAGCCGAAGCCTTCGTCAAGCGATGGATAGGCGAGCACGCTCGCATGGTGCAACAACCACGAGCGCACATCGTCGTCGACGCGTCCGGTGAACGACACCCGTTTGGAAGCAGCGCCTAGCGAATCAATCGCCGCGTCGATCGCCGCCCGATCGTCACCGTCCGAGCCAGCGAGCACCAGATGTAGGTCCGGCATCGCGGACGTCAGCTCGCCGAACGCTTTGACCAGCGCGGGCAGGTTCTTGCGCCGCTCGAGCTTGCCAACGGCGAGCACAAACGGCACTCCGTCGAGATCCTGGATCGGTGCCTGTCTGGGCGGAGCGGGCAGTGGCAATGAGCCAAGGTGCACGGTGACCACCCGCGCTTCAGGCAGCAACTCGCGGACGGCTGCGGTGCTGGCATGCGAGCTGGTGTGCACGACCGCGCCTGTGTCGACGGCGCGGCGCAGTACTTGCCCGGCGCGCGCGACCGCAGGTTGTGCATCGCTTGGGTTGCGCAGGAACCAGCAGTCGTAGACGGACACCAAGCGCGGAACCCTGCACGGTGGCACGACGTAGTTCGTTCCGTGCACCAGCGACAGGTCGCCCAACCAACGGTCCGCGCTCGGCCAGTCCGATTTCGCCCACAGCCGGTGTGCCAGTGCGGCCGGAACTGGCAGCCGCTTGACGTCGCGGGCCGGTCGAGCCCGGAACGACACCAGGTAATCGTGCAGCTCGACGTCGGCTCGCTGGCCCAATTCGGCGTGCAGGGCGTCGACCGCAAATCCGATGCCGGTCCGCTCGCCAAACAGCGGGCCGATGTCGAAACCCACTCGCAGCTCTGGCGGCTCAGTCATGTGAGAGCGCAGGCTAGACGGGGTTGCCCCGTAGACTCGGCGTCTCTACCCACTGAGTAGCCGTGAAGAACCCGGCCAAGGAACCCCATGCCCCGTGCATTTATCACCGGAATCACCGGCCAGGATGGCCAACACCTCGCCGAGTTCCTGCATGCGAAGGGTTACGAGGTGTTCGGTCTGGTCAAGGGCCAGAACAACCCACGCATGGTCCAGATGCGCGACGAGTTCCCGTACGTCCAGCCCGTGCCCGGCGATCTGGCCGATCTGCCCTCGCTGATCAAGGCGCTCGAGTACGCACAGCCCGATGAGGTCTACAACCTCGGCGCCATCTCGTTCGTGGCGATGAGCTTTAACCAAGCCGAACTCACCGCCAACATCACCGGCCTCGGCGTGCTGCGCATGCTGGAAGCGATCCGCATGGTTGGCGGCGCGAGCGACAACTCGATTCGCCTCTATCAGGCGAGCAGCAGCGAGATGTTCGGCAAGGTGCGCGAGACGCCACAAACGGAACGCACTCCATTCCACCCGCGCTCGCCATACGGCTGCGCCAAGGTGTTCGGCCACGACATCGTCGTCAACTACCGCGAGAGCTACGACCTGTTCGCCTGCAGCGGAATTCTGTTCAACCACGAAGGCCCGCGCCGCGGCCTCGAGTTCGTCACCCGCAAGGTTACCAATTCAGTGGCACGCATCAAGCTCGGCCTGCAGAACGAGATCGTGCTCGGCAATCTCGATAGCAAGCGCGACTGGGGCTACGCCGGCGACTACGTGAAGGCGATGTGGCTGATGCTTCAGCGCGATCAGCCCGACGACTACGTCATCGCGACCGGCGAGACGCACAGCATCGAGGAGCTAGTGCAGTTCGCGTTCGCGGAAGTGGGCATCGAGAACTGGCGCGACTATGTGCGCCAAGATCCGAAGTTCTTCCGCCCGGCTGAGGTCGATCTACTGATCGGCGACTCGACCAAGGCGCGCACTGAACTCGGTTGGAAGCCGGAAGTCGACTTCCCGACGCTGATCAAGATGATGGTCGCCCACGACCTGAAGTTCGAAGCCGACAAGATCCGGTAAGTCGTGAACTATTAAGTCGCGAACTAAGAGTCGAGTCCGAGTCAGGATTCGAGCGGCATGTCGGTGATCGCATCGATCACCGAATCGCCAGAAGGCACAACACCCGAGCGCAGCTTCTGGCGCAGCGCAATACCGAACGCGATCAGCCCGGTTGTCGACGAGGCCAGCAGCCCGATCTCGACTCGGCGGAACAGCTGCTCGTGGTTCAACCAGGTGACGAGCACAAACGTGATGCCCGCGCAGCCCCAGCCCAGCGCCACCAGTTTGTGGCCGCGCAATGCGATCACTGCTTGCGCCAACGCCAGCGCCAGCATGTAGACGGCGCTGCCGAGGGCCAAGATGGCGAGGGTGCCGCCGGAGAGCTTCGAGTCGTAGAACTTCTCGATGATGATTGGGCCGAGCAAGAAGGCGCCAGCCGTGCCGATCACCGCGGCGGCGAGTACCAACTTGAGTAGTCGACGAAGCCCGTCGCGGAACTCGGCGATCTCATTGCGCGCCGCGAGGCGAGACAGCCGAGGCAGCAACGCCGCTTGCACTGCCTGGAACAGAAACAGCGGAATGCGGGCGAGCAACACGCCGTAGGTGAACCGCGTGACCAAGTGCTTCTGATCGGGTTCCGCCAAGATTGTCGCGGCGAGCGGCCCTGCGTTCACGAGTCCGGCAGCGAATATCGAACCGACGAGCAACCAACCGAGGTTCTGTGTGACTTCGCCCCAGTCGGCGGCAGGGCCGTCGTCGGCGCGCAGGTGACCGCGCGCCCACACGAACAACACACCGGGCAAAGGAGCGAACGCGATCGCAAGGCCGTAAGGCCCGACCGACTTCACGCCCGCGATCGCCAACGCGAGGCAAGCGACGATGCGCATGACACCGTCGGAAGCCATCACGATCGCGTACGCCTTGAAGCGGCCATGCCCGCTGGCAACACCGCGTGCGATGTGCGCGGGCGTGTACGCGACGAAACCAATCAGCAGTGCGAGGACAAGCACCCAGTCGTCGTTGAAGAACGCAGACGAGATTGCACCGCTGGCGGCGACGATGCCGACGGCGACGATGCCGGCGAGGATCATGCCGAGGACAATGACCTTGCGCAGTACCGGCTTGCCGCCCAGGCCGGTTGCGCGGCGGTGGGCGAGTGCTCGCGCGAGTTCCTGCTCG
>JAYVVU010000166.1:0-2033 GCA_043786755.1 Actinomycetota bacterium | reverse complement strand
CCTCGGCAAGCTCGCGAATGTGGCGTTCCATCGGCGTGATGCCGCGGCTTGGTGGCAGCGGCCCGGCCTTCGGGGCTAGTCGGTCGAATCGCTGGCGCACTGCCTGTCGCGAGACGCCGAGCAGTCGGCCGATACGTCCCCAGTCGTAACCGTTGTCGCGAGCCAGTCGCACAGCGCGCACCAACAACCAGTCGAACTCCTTCTCCAGCGCGCACATCGCGGCCAGCGCGAGTCGTGGATTCGAGCCACGCGCATCGCGGAACAGCTGTCGCAAATCCTCCATGACACCTCCAACATCAGATGTGTGGAAGTCGTCGGCGAACATATCGGGCAAGATCGCCCATCAAACCGGCAGCTAGTGCGCTTGTGCTTCGCCAGACTGGTCAGTCCCCCATGGCAACCTCTAGCAACGGCTTCGATACTCGCGTGCAGCTGCGCGCTTGGCAGCGCGCCGCGTTCGACAAGTTCGCGGCGAGCGAGCAGACCGATTTTCTTGCGGTCGCCACCCCTGGTGCGGGTAAGACGACGTTCGCGCTCGCTTGTGCGCGTTGGGCGCTCGCGCAACAGCGTCGGCGATTGATCGTCGTCGCGCCGACGACTCATTTGAAGACGCAGTGGGTGCGCGCCGCGCACCGGATGGGACTGCAACTCGATCACAACTGGTCGCCGAATGAGGGCATCGCCAAAGACGTGCACGGCATCGTCACGACGTATCAGCAGGTCGCAATGCCGGCGACGGCGAAGAAGTTGCGCGGGGTAGCTGCCGAAGCGTTCGTCATCCTCGACGAGTTGCATCACGCTGGCGACGAGCGCGCATGGGGCGATGGTGTGCGCACCGCGTTCGAGCTGGCCGCGCGCCGCCTTTCGCTGAGCGGTACGCCGTTCCGCAGCGACACCGCCAGCATTCCGTTCGTTCGCTACGAAGAGACTGGTGTTGGCGGCCAAGCGGAGGCCGACTTCACCTACGGTTACGCCGACGCACTGCGCGACGGCGGCGTCGTGCGACCTGTGTACTTCCCGCGCTTCGATGGGTTGATGGAGTGGAGTGCTCCCGACGGCAGCATCGTCAGCGCCAACTTTCACGACGACCTCGATCGCACCGGCTCGTCGCACCGACTGCGCTCGGCGTTGAGCCTGGAAGGCGACTGGCTAGCGGTCGTCATCGGCCAAGCACACGAACGTCTGCTCAAGATTCGCGAACTGCACCCCGACGCCGGCGCGCTCGCGATCTGTATGGATCAGGAACACGCACGCGCCATCGCCCGCTTCATCCGCATGCGCTTCAACGTTGAGGCCGAAGTCGTCGTGAGCGACGACCCGACAGCCAGCGCCAAGATCGCCGCGTTCGCGAGCAGCACTCGTCCGTGGTTGGTCGCGGTGCGCATGGTCAGCGAAGGCGTCGACATTCCACGTCTGCGCGTCGGCGTGTACGCCAGCACCGTCGTTACCGAGTTGTTCTTCCGTCAAGCAGTCGGCCGACTCGTGCGGTGGATCAGCGGATTGCCGAACCAGAAGGCCTACGTCTACCTGCCCGACGATCCGCGCCTGCGCAGCCACGCGTTCCAAATCGCGGAAGCGCGTCGCCACGTGCTGCGACCGCCAGCGACCAACGATGGCGACGAGTTCACTCCCGAGCAACTGACACAGGAAGCGGCGAGAGAGCTCGAGCTGTTCTACGAGCAACTGTCGCTGTTCAGCGTGTTGTCGTCGACCGCAACCGGCATGACGGTGCACGCCTTCACAGAGCACGGCATCACCTACGACGACGAACCTGAGACGCCCGAGCCGGATGAATCGGTCGCGACCGGCGATGTGCTGGAGCTGCCAGAGATCCCGACCGATGCCGGCTTTCAACTCGTCGGCTCGAAGAGCATCGCCGACCGCAAGGCAGAGTTGCGCGAGCAGAACCTCGCGATCGCGAAGCGGGTCGTCGATTTCACTGGCTGGAGCCACGCCAAGGTGCAGAAGGAACTGAACCGCCTCGCAGGCATCGAGTCCGTCGGCAGCGCCACCAACAAACAACTTGAGCAGCG
>JAYVVU010000165.1:0-4834 GCA_043786755.1 Actinomycetota bacterium | reverse complement strand
CAACCGACGCAGCAAGTGCCCGCCACTCAGGCGTACCCGCAGCAGGGTTACGTGCCCGCTGCCGCTCCTGCGCCCAAGAAGGGCAATGGCTTGCTCATCGGTGGTGGCCTCGTAGTTGTGGCCGCGCTGGTTGGCGGCGTAGTGCTGCTGACCGGTGGCGACGACGACAAGAAGACCAGCGTCACGCTTGCGCCGGTTACGTCGAGCACCGACATCAGCGTCACCACTGTTGGTAATACGGCGGCGATCACAGTGCCGCCGACTGCCGAGACTCTCGCACCGACCGTTCCTGAGACTGCGGCGCCCGACGATGGCCTCATCACCGTCACCGACGACACATCGACGTTCTCGATCATCCTGCCCAACGACCTCGAGCTCGATACGACGACGATCACGAGCAACGACGGATTCATCGTTCCCTCGATTTCGGCTGCCGAGATCATCGCTGACTACAACGTCGACGACACGACCTTCGGCCTCACCTCCGTCGTCGTGGGCCCCGACGTCGGTAGTGACGCTGTGCAAGTGATGGCGTTCCTCGAGCCGGCTGAAGGAACGTGCACCGGTCGTACCCAAGATCAGGTGCAGACTGCTGTTGGGCTTGCCGACCGCGTCACGCTCACCGGTTGCGGTGTCGGTGCAGGTAACAAGGTGCTGCTGGTTATTCAGCTCTCCGATCGCCCGGTCGTGATCGGCATCTACATGCAGGGACTCGCAACGGTCGAGAACCTTCAGCCTGCGGCGCAGTACGCGATCGAAACCATTTTCGTCTTCTAAGTCCTTCGTCTTTCAACATCGGAGTGTGCGGTGACCGACCCGTCGCTGGTAGCCAGCGACGGGCGGGAATTGCGCCGCGATCTCGCCTTAGCAACCTGGGGACTGTTTGCTGGCCTCGGGTTGATCATGTTGGCTGGCGGGCTATTCAGCACGCTGGTCGGTGTGCGTTCCGAGCGCACCGGTTTGCCGACGGCTGTTAGCAGCCTGATTAGCGCGAGCTATTACGTCGGATTCTTGGTTGGGTCGCGCGCCACGCTGCGCGGGCTTGGGCGCGTCGGTCACATTCGCGTGTACTCGGCGCTTGCCTCGTTGCTGTCGGCGGCGATGATCGGTGTCGGAATCACGCACAGCCCGGTGGCGTGGGCGTTGCTGCGACTCGTTACTGGATTGTGTACTGCGGGTTTGTACGTGGTCGCCGAGTCGTGGTTGAACGACCTGGCGACGAACTCGAATCGCGGGCGCTTGCTTGCCGTGTACGGCGTGGTGACTGTCGCGTTCTTCGGAATTGGCCAGGTCGCGATCTTCACCTTCAACCCACTCGTCGTAACCGGGTTTGCGGTGGCGGCGATCATCACGTCGTTGGCGGTCGCGCCGGTGGCTTTGTCGGAAGCAGCGATCGCGCCACGGATGGAGGAAGCCAAGCACATCTCGTTGCGCGAGCTGGCGAAGGTAGTGCCTACAGGAGTGTTCTCGGCGTTGCTCGTCGGCGTCGCGCATGGCGGGGTGTCGGGTATGGCAGCGGTGTATGCAACGCGTGTCGGGCTGTCGCCAGCACACATCGGACTGTTCGTGGCGCTGCCCAGTTTGGGCGGCGTGTTGTTGCAGTGGCCGGTGTCGGCGGCAAGTGACGACGTCGACCGACGCGCCGTCGGTGTCACCGCCGCGGCGGGCGCGGCAGGCGTTGCCGCGCTGTTGTTGCTGATCTCGCCCGGCGAGACGTGGGCGTTCGTGCTGATCTGCCTGCTCGGTGGCTTGAGCTATCCGCTGTATTCGATCGCCGGTGCGTACACCAACGACTGGGTCGAACCCGAGAGCGTGAACGCGGCGGCGTCGCAGTTGGTCACGCTGTACGGCATGGGCGCGGTGGTCGGACCGTTCGCAGTCGCTGGCGCGATGATCGTGATCGGCCCGACCGGATTCTTCTGGGCGTTGATCGCGCTGCACGCCGCGATCGCCCTGTTCTTCTGTTACCGCATGTTCGCCTGGCGTGCGCCCTTGGTGAAGCGACCCTGGAGCGAAGTGTCGTTGCCGGCCAGAGCGTTCTTCGTGCCAGCAACGATCATCGCTTTCGGGTTACGGCGCGGCAGGCGCTTGGTCGATCGCTGAGTACTGGCCCAGCGGCCTAGATCGCCGTTTGTGTCGCGGCGTGACCGAACTCCGTTGATGCGGCAGCGCGACACAAACCGTAGAAGCGCGAGTTAGCCGACCTTCGCGAGTTGTTTTTGTTGCCACTTGGCCGTGGCTTCGACGTTGTTGAACGTGAACAGGTGGATGCCGTCGATGTTGAATTCGTCGGCTTGCTTCGACAGCGGGTTGATCAGAGCGCTGGGGTCGTAACCGGTCGGGCTGAAGAGGCGACCCAGCAGACCACCGTTCTTTTGCACGTAGCGCAAGCTGGCGCCGACACCGAGACGCATGCCCATCGTCATCAGCTTCACGCGGTCGATGACGCCGGGAACGCCGATGTGCAGTGGCAGTGTGAAACCGGCAGCACGTTCGTCGGTTACCCACTTGCGCCACTTGGCGAGGTCGAAACACATCTGTGTGCTCGCGTAACCGGCGACACCGGCAGAGGCGAGCAGTGCCTGTTTCGCGTGCAGCGCCTCGTGCAGGACGGGGGAGTCGATCAGCGCGTGGCCGTCGGGGTAGGCGGTCACGCCGATAGCGCGCAAGCCATGATCAGTGCCGAGGAAGTCGCGCAGGAACTCGACAACGCCGTCGTACTGGCCGACAGGTGTCTGTGCGTCACCGGCGACCAGGAATACTTCCTGCAAGGCGTGGCGACGACAGAACTCGGCAATGCGCTTAACCTCGACGTCGTCCTCCACCAGCCGTGCCGAGATGTGTGGCACCGCGTTGTGTCCCATGTCGTGCAGGCGAGCGGTGAGGTCGAAAGTCGTTTGCAGCCCTTTCGTCGGACTGCACGTCACCGACACAGAAGCATCGGCCGGGATGAATTGAATCTGCGGCTCGAGGTTCTTCATCGGTATGACCTCGTACCGAGCATTGGCGATCAGGTTGCGTTGTTGCTGTTCCATTGTCCGTTCGGTCCTTACGTTCTCAGTGATCTACGCGAATTCGTCGGGGAGTACGGCTTTGCGCTGCGCGATAAACGCCAGCAGTTCTTCGTCGACAGCGCTGTCGAGCGCCGGCAGTTCATATTCGTTGAGCCGACGCTTCCACAACGCGTTTGCGCGCTGCGCGGCATCAAGGCCACCGTCCTCTGTCCACTGCTCGAAGCTCGAATTGTCAGCCGTGTCGCTGCGGTAGAACGCAGTCTCGAAGTTGGCCAGCGTGTGCGCCGTGCCGAGAAAGTGGTTGCCAGGTGGGTTGGTGAGCAGGGCATCGAGGCCGACACCGTTGTCGGACGCGTCGAGCCCACGTACGAACGTCGTCATCATCCCGAGCTGATCGCAGTCGAGCACGAACTTCTCGTAACCGATCGCAAGGCCACCCTCCAACCAACCCGCCGCGTGCAACACAAAGTTGACGCCGCCAAGCACCGTCGGTTGCAGCGTGTTCGCACTCTCATACGCAGCTTGCGCATCGGGCAGCTTCGACGAGGTCAACGAGCCGCCGGAGCGGAAGGGAACACCGAGGCGGCGAGCAAGCGCGGCCATTGTGTACAGCACGATCGCCGGCTCGGGCGTGCCGAACGTGGGCGCACCGGTTTGCATGCTCATCGAACTTGCAAACGAACCGAAGATCACCGGCGCTCCGGGGCGGATGAGTTGGGTGAACGTCATGCCAGCCAGAGCCTCAGCAAGTGTCTGCACCGCGACGCCGGCGCTTGTCGACGGTGCCATCGCGCCAGCGAGGATGAACGGCGTGATGATCGTCGCCTGGTTGTGCTGCGCGTAACACTGCGCGGCGGCCAGCATCGTGCCGTCCCACACGAGCGGCGAGCTGGCGTTGATCAGGCTGGTAATCACCGTCCGATCCTGCAGATCGCCACCGAAACCAATGCGTGCGAGCTCGACGCTGTCGGCTGCGCGCGACCCGGCGGTGACGGAGCCCATGAACGGCTTGTCGCTGTATTTCAAGTGCGAATACACCATGTCGAGATGGCGTTTGCTGACCGGAATGTCGACTGGCTCACACACCGTGCCACCCGAGTGATGCAGCCACGGCGACATGTAGGTCAGCTTCACGAAGTTCTGGAAGTCGGCGAGCGTGGCGTAGCGACGCCCGTTGTCGAGGTCGTGCACGAATGGGCTGCCGTAGTTCGGCGCGAACACCGTGTTGTTGCCGCCGATCAGCACGTTGTTCGCCGGGTTACGTGCGTGCTGCACGTAGGTGGCGGGCGCGTTCTTGGAGACGATCTCGCGGCACATGCCACGCGGGAAGCGCACACGAGTTCCGTCGACGTCGGCGCCAGCAGCTTTGAAGATTGGCAGCGCTTCCGGGTAATCGCGAATCTCGACACCAACCTCCAGCAACACGGTGTCGGCGGTGTGCTCGATCATCGACAGCGTTTCTTCGCTGGCGATTTCGAACGGCGCCATCGTGCGCGACAGGTACGGCACGCGGTCGACAACATGCGATGCGCGCAAGGCTGCCCGACCGGCGCGACCACCCGACCGGCGAGTTGGGGCTGCGATCTCACTCATGACGGCATAGCCTCCTGCGACTGCGTATCTGCTTGCTGCGTCCGACGGCGGCGGCCACCGGGCGCTTGGCTCACGATTCGTTCCGGCAACGCCACGACTGTCGACAGATGCGTCGGCGCTGCGGTCGCGTGTGGGAATGCCATCGCCGCGACGAACTCTGCCTGGAACGCAGGCTCGGTCGCGGTCTCGACTTTGATGACGCCGCGCACCGCTTGTTCCATCTCGCG
>JAYVVU010000164.1:0-2039 GCA_043786755.1 Actinomycetota bacterium | reverse complement strand
AGCGCCAGATGCTCGATCGACTTCTTGCCGCAGACGCTGGATTCACCACCGACTGGTGGCACAACGGCGGCGACACACATCAGCCGTTGCGCGCAGGGATTTCGCGCACGTTGGTTGGAGTCTGACTCGTGTTATTCGCAGCGATTCCGCCGATGGCCATTGCGCTCGCTGTTTGTCTGTTGCTCGGTGGCGCTGGGTTGGCCGCGAGTCGGGCTCTGGCCGATAGTCCGCAATCAATTCCACTGGCGCCGTCAGCGAGAGCTCTCCCCACCCCGGCGAGCGTCAACGGCAACAGACTCGCTCTTGCGGTCGTGGCTGGATTTCTGGTTCTCCTCGCCACTCGTTGGTTGATGCTGTCGCTGTTGGTCGCGTCGATGGTCTTCTCATGGAAGCGCCTGCTACACGATCAGCGCGCGGACGACGAACGTCGACGCATCGAAGGCATTGCAAAGTGGTTGGAGGACTTGCGCGACACGTTGCGAGGATCGGCCGTGGGAGCAGAAGAAGCACTTGAGCAGGTGGCGCTTCGCCCGCCGCTCGCGATCGCCGGTCCGCTGCAACACTTTGCGCAACGCCGTCGACAGGGCTACCGCACCGAAAATGCATTGGCTGATCTGGCCGAGGAGCTAGCCCACCCGACCTCCGACGCGGCTATCGCAGCTATCAGTCTTGTGATCGGTGGCTCGACTGGGGCAGGGCGTCTCTACGGCACGGTCAACTCACTAGCGGCCGCTGCCCGTTATGAAGTCACTGCGCGCGAACGGATCGATCGCACGCGTGCCGTGTATCAGTCGAGCATGAAACGCCTTGTCGTCATCGGTGGACTGTTGGTCGCCTACCTGCGGTTCGCTGCTGGTGGCTTACTCGATCCGTACAACACCGCAGTTGGTCAAGTCGTTCTGCTGTTGCCGCTCAGCCTCTGGCTTGGCTGCGTGCTGTGGCTGCGCTCGCTGTGCCGCTACGACGCGCCCGGTCGCTATCGACTCGCAGCGAGTCGGGTGGGGCAGTGATGAACCCGTTGCAGATCGGCGCTCTTGTCGGCCTGATCACGGCTGCCGGTTGCTGGTGCGTTGTCTACTCATTACGCCGCGCGCCGCGCTCGTTGGCATTCGCCCGTCAACGCATGCAGGGGTCGGGTGGGCGAACGGCGTGGTCTGCGTCGCTCGCCTCCGGCGGGTTCGGGCGCTGGGTCGCTAAACGATTCGGTAGCGGATTGCAGTTGGTGCAACTCACGCCGACCGCGGTCGTCACAAAAGTGATGGTGAGTACGAGCGTGATGTTGTTCGCCACATTCGCCGGTCTGGCCGCACTGATGTCGCTCGGAGCGCTTCCGCTCTCTCCGGTGTGGCCGATCGTGGCGTTGCTTTGTGCGTTGATCGCCGGATGGTCGTCGCTCAACGATGTGGCCAACAAGATCGATCGTCAGCGCCGCGAAGTCCGCCGCGCATCCAACGACTTCGTGCAACTCGTCGCAGTCGGCCTCACCACGGATCAGAGCGTGGAAGAAGCGATCGCGTTTGCGCTGGCCGTCGGCGCGAGTGAATCGTTCGACACGCTGCGCCAACAGATCTCGGCCGCACCGCAGCGCGGTGTTGCCGTGTGGGAAGCACTCGACGAGTTCGGCCGCGAGTACGACGTCCGCGAGATCTCTGAACTTGCCGCCAGCATCGAACGCCAGGGTGTGCAGGGCGTGTCCATCGGCGACACCGTTGCCTCGTTGTCGGAGGCGATGCGCGCCAAGGCGCTCGACGATCTCGAGCGAGCTGCCGACAAGGCCAACGCGAATCTTTCCGGCCCAACCGTCGGCTTCGTCGTCACCACCATCGTGTTCTTGGCCTATCCACTGGCGCAGCGCATCAGCGAGGCGTTTGGTGGCTAGGTCGATCGGGGCGCCGAACGGGCGCACCTTTACCAACAGCAAGCAAAGGACGGGCAGCAATGACTCAACAACTACTTCCACTAGCGGTGCGAGTGCACGTCGCCTTCGGGGACCTGCGGCTACGCGCGCAAGATGCGTGGCGCTCGCGCTACGAGGAGGA
>JAYVVU010000163.1:0-11042 GCA_043786755.1 Actinomycetota bacterium | reverse complement strand
GAAACGGAATCACTAGTTGGCGACAGCTCTGCGGTCCGGCGAGCAACAGATTCGACTCTGGGCCGACGGTCGACCCGAGCGACGTCACCAATTCTTCGCGGATCGCATCGAGCGGAGGGTTCGTGACCTGCGCAAAGAGTTGCTGGAAGTAGTCGAATAACATGCGTGGCCGCTCACTGAGCACCGCGATCGGTGTGTCGCTGCCCATCGAGCCAATCGGTTCGGCGCCAGCGCGCGCCATCGGGGCCAGGATGACCTTCAGTTCTTCGTGCGTGTACCCGAACACCTGCTGACGACGCAGCACGCTCTCGTGACTGAACACGACGTGTTCACGCGCGGCCAGTTCGTCGAGTTCGACCAATCCTTCGTCGAGCCAGCTCTGGTATGGCTGTGCGCTCGCCAGTTCGCGCTTGATCTCCTCGTCGTCGATGATTCGACCGCGCGCTGTGTCGACGAGGAACATGCGACCGGGCTGCAGCCGGCCCTTGCGCACAACCTTCGCGGGGTCGATGTCGATCACGCCGACCTCGCTCGCAAGCACGACGATGTCGTCGTCGGTCACCAGGTAGCGACCGGGGCGCAGTCCGTTGCGATCGAGTACCGCGCCGATGAGCGTTCCGTCCGTGAACGCGATGCTGGCCGGGCCATCCCACGGTTCCATCAGCGACGAATGGAAGCGATAGAACGCCCGCTTCTCAGGGTCCATGGTTGCGTGGTTCTCCCACGCTTCGGGAATCATCATCAGCAGCGCGTGCGGAATGCTGCGACCGGCAAGATGCAGTAGCTCGAGCACCTCGTCGAAGCTCGCCGAGTCGCTGCCGCCGGGCGTGCAGATCGGAAGCGCACGATCGAGCCCGGGTAGCTGTTCGGATGCGAGCAGACTTTCGCGCGTGCGCATCCAGTTGCGGTTGCCCTGCACTGTGTTGATCTCGCCGTTGTGCGAGAGGTAACGGTACGGATGTGCCAGCGGCCACGAAGGGAACGTGTTGGTACTGAACCGGCTGTGCACGAGCGCAATCGCCGATTGAAAGCGATCATCGTTCAGGTCGGTGAAGAACTCGCCCAACTGGGGCGTGGTGAGCATTCCCTTGTAGATCAGCGTGCGACAACTCAGCGAGGGGAAGTAGGTCTGTTGCTCGCTCGCCAGTTCGTGCTCGATGCGCTTGCGCACCAGGAACAGTCGCCGATCGAGATCGATTCCGGCGGACTCGTGCACGACGTCGCTGATAAAGAGTTGCCGCACGCGCGGCATCGCTGCGCGGGCACTACTACCAAGGCAGTCGGGGTTGGTCGGCACGTTGCGCCAACCGAGTACCGTCAGCCCCTCCTCGGCGACGACCGCTTCGATCGACGCCTGCGCCTTCTCGCACGCTTCGTCGTCGGTTGGAAGAAACGCAAGGCCAACGCCGTAAGCCCCCGCCTGCGGCAGCGTGAAGGGCACGACGGCACGCAGAAAGTCGTCGGGGATCTGCACCACGATCCCCGCACCGTCGCCGGTGTCGGCTTCGGCGCCTGTTGCACCGCGGTGCGCCATGTTGCACAGCGCCGTCAGGCTCATTTCGACGATGGCGCGACTCGCTACCCCTTTGACGTTCGCTACGAACGAAACGCCACACGCGTCGTGTTCGAATCGTGGGTCGTAGAGAGGCATTCTCGGGCAGGGTACGCGCCACGATCCTCAGGCGCTAAGTAGTTTTGTGAACAGCGTGTTACGACGGCGCCCGCACCGACCAGCCACGACGCAACAATTCGTCGGAGAGCAGTTCGGCGGGCACTCCACGCAGCATCGTCGCCTGCGTGGCACGTATCTTCTCGTTGGCGGCATCGGTCGCCGCATCGGTTGCAAGGAACGGATCGCCAACGGGGGCGGGCGCATCGGGCGAGACGTCGGTGTTGAGCAGCTGATCGATCAGCTCAGAGGCTTCTTGAATTGTGAACTTGCCACCGGCCTGGCGCTGATTGAGGCCAAACGGATGGCGGGCTTCGCGGAAGCTGGCATAGCCAGCCTTCTCGAGTAACGAAGCCAGGTATGCGATCTGCTTTTGCGAGGCGGGTGGCCCCGAGGCGCCTAACGCCATGAGTCGTTCAACTTCATGGTATGCCCTTCAACTTCACGGTTCTAGCTCCGGTCTAGCCGCCGAGTTCGCCGGCACGGTAGTGCGCCCGGCACAGCAGTTCGTAGCGGACCATATCGCCGAAGAGCGGTTGGTCGGCGCTCTCGCCGGTATTGCCGACCACCACTGTTTCGCCGGTGTACACCACCGCTCCGTTGACGACGCGGGCGTTGTGTGTGGCGCGCGCACCGCACCAGCACCGCGCTTCGACCTGCATCGGCACACGTTCGTCGGCTATTTCGAGCATGCGCTTGGTGCCTTCGAAGAGCTCGCCGCGGAAGTCGGTAATGAGGCCGAACGCAAACACGTCGACACCCATCTCGTCGACCACTCGGGCCAACTGGTCGCATTGCTCGGTCGTGTAGAACTGCACCTCGTCGCAAACCAGATAGTGCAGCGGCCAGTTGTCGACGGCCAGCTTGTGCACGTCGAGGTCGGGCACGACTTCGATCGCCTGCGCCGCAACACCGAGTCGGCTAGTTACCTGTGCTCCCTCACGATCGAGGGTGGTGAGCAGCAGGCCGTACAACTCGCGGCTGGCGAGATTGTGATGAATCTGCAGAGCCATCGTGCTCTTGCCCGACCCCATCGTTCCGAAGCTGAACCTAAGCGTTGCCATGACCCTTCGACCCTATCCGCGCAAGGGTGCTGGCTCCGAACATCGGCACGTGTCCGCCGCGGTCGGCGGTGCAACAATCGGGTGATGGCTCGACTGGTGGCGTTCCTTGGCGGCGTCAACGTCGGCGGCCACCGTGTGACCATGGACCGTTTACGCGCTGAGTTCGGTGCTCTCGGTCTCACCGACGTCGAGACCTTCATCGCCAGCGGGAACGTGATCTTCAATGCGTCCGGGTCGGTCAGCGGACTTGAGTCGCGTATCGAACAGCATCTCGGCGAAACGCTCGGCTGGCCGGCACCTACATACCTACGCAAGGCAAGCGATGTGCGCGCCGTCATCGAGTTCGCCGCAACCAAACCCTTCGGCCCGATTCGCGAGGGTCACACCCACATGGTCGCGCTCACCAAGACGGTCATCGACAAGCCGCAGCGCCAGTCGATAGAGGGTTACAGCACACCGCACGACCGCTTCTTAGTGCAGGGCCGCGAAGTTCATTGGCGGATCGCAGGCAAGCTGACCGAGTCGGCGCTCACGTTGCCCAAATTGGTGAAGTTGATCGGTCGCAATACAACGCGCAACATCACCTCTATGACACGGCTAGCCGATCGGCTGTGAACTGTTCGGTCATGCGATCGATGGTCGGCTTTCGAAACGCCTTGATGGTGGCCGCATACGCGCCCGGTTGCAGTGTCGCGGCCATGCCAGCGGCTGCCGCGATGGCGGTAGACAGCACCTCGGCTTCAGGAACGACCTGATCGAGGAAGCCGGCATCGACCGCCTCGCGCCCGTTGCTGAGCTGCGCATTCACGACTGCCAGTTGCAGGTGTCGACGACTCAACCGCACGTCGGCGATGGTGAGCGCCCAGCTGGGCAGCACCATTCCGATCGCCACTTCGTTCAACCCGATCTTGCAATCGATGTCGGCGCCAATGCGTAGATCGCAGCCCAACAACATCAACGCACCGGCAGCCACCGCATGGCCGGTGCAGGCGGCGATAACAGGCACCGAGCACCCGTAGAAACGGGTGATCAGCTCTCCCCCGTCACTGACCAACCTGACGATCGCCGGGAAGTCGCCACCGCGCATCACTCCCAAATCGAAGCCACCGGAGAAGCGGCCAACGCGACCGTGCAGCACGACAGCTCGAATCCCTTCGTCGCCTTCGGCTTCGTCGAGCGCACCGTGGATCGACGCCATGATCTCGGTGGACAGCGCGTTGGCCTTGCCGTCGTCGAGGTGGATGACCAGTACCTGGTCGACGCGTTCGGTGGTTACGGCTGTCGCTTTGTCGCTCACGCGCGCGACCCTAGGCGAACTTTAGAAATCTTGCCGAAGCGCAGCATCGAGATAGTGACGCACGGACACACAGCGTGACCGTCCGACAGCCAGTCCGGTGGCGTACATACGCCCGCTTGACAAGCAAGGACCGTCGGCGACGCAAGGACATTGACCAAACCTTGCAAAACGCTTGCCGGTACAAACCTGGTCAGTGGTGGTGAAACCGGTTTATAACGATGAATGCACAGCAGGGATCGGCGGTAATTCACGGCGGTCGACGAAGTGTGGGCACTCAACTTCTAGCGGGGAGTAACCGATATGAGTAATCAAATCAAAGCCACCGTGTATCGGCTGGCACCAATCGTGCTACTGGTCATCACGGTAGCGGCACCTCGAAAGTGGGACCTCTAAATGAACCGCATCAAGCATGCACCAGTTCGGGTAACCCTCGCGGTTGCGACGTTCGTGGTGTTCGCCGCTTCGGTGGGAGCTCCATTCAAGTGGCACATTAGTTGACAAGGGCGCGGTCACGAAGGTGACCGCGCCAGTCAGCTGTTCTTCAAAGCGGGAAAGGCAATCCATTTCTATGGCCGTCACATCGCCAGCACAGACTGCTCGCAACGGGTGGCTTGACGCATATATCGCGGCCGTAGCGATCGTGGCCGCTGGGCTCACCGTGCTGGTCTGGCAGCACCAGGCGTCGATGGTGGCCCCCGGCAAGTTGATTTACGTCTGCTTGTTCTCGGTGTTGCTGTTCGTCGGTGAGACGCGTGGAGCGTGGTTCCGCTTCGGAGACGGTGGCGAGGTCAGCCCGGGTTGGGCCTTCGCCTTCAGCATCGTGTTGCTTGGCTCCCCGATCGTCGCTATCGGCGCGATGGCCTTTTGCACACTCTTCGTCGACCTTCACGAACGCAAATCCGCAAGCAGGGTGGTGTTCAACGCCGGCCAGATCACCGCGTCACTCGCGGCCGGCGCGTTGGTGTTGCAACTCTTCGGGTTGACCAAACCGCTCACCGATTCGGGCACACCATCGTCTGGATTTGCGCTCGCGATGTTGCTTGCTGGCGCTCTGGTGTTCACCGCTAACGGCTTGCTGACCTGCGTGGTGCTCGCCATTCACTACAAGACGAGCATCCGCTCGATGATGGGTCGCAGTTTCTTTCTCAGCATCTCCGCCGACGGTGCACTATTGGCGCTGTCTCCAATATTTGTCGTTGCGCTCACATTCAGCTTGTATATGTTGCCGCTGCTCGGTGTGACGGCTCTGCTGATCTACCAGAGCACACAACAGGCTCTGAAGCGAGCACATGAGGCAAACCACGATGGCCTCAGCGGTCTGCTCAACCGTCGCACGTTCGATCAGCACTTGACTGGCTTCCTCGACTCAAATCGCGACGCCGAGAATTCAGGTGCCGTCTTGTTGCTCGACCTCGACGGCTTCAAAGAGATCAACGATCGACTGGGTCATCAGACCGGCGATCGCGTTCTGCAGGGCATTGCTGAGCAACTCACTCGCAGCGCACCGGAGGCGACGATGATCGCCCGCTTAGGCGGCGACGAGTTCGCCGTCCTCATCACCACCGTTGAGTCCGAGGCGGATTTGATGGCGGTTGCCGAACGCCTTCGCGGCGAGCTGATGAAACCGATCGCCGTCGACGGTTTCCCGTTGTCCGTTGGCGTCAGCATGGGCTTGGCGATGATTCCGCGCGACGGTCGCACCGCCGAGGAGGCACTCGGGGCCGCCGACATCGCGATGTATCGCGCAAAGCACTACCGCACTGGCGCCGAGATGTACAAAACAATCGGTACACGTGCCGAAAAGGGTCGCCTTGGCCTGCTGGGCGAACTGTCCCAAGCGCAAGCCACCAACCAATTGCATATTCACTACCAGCCGCTCACGCGATTCCTGGATGGCGCATCGGTCGGCATGGAGGCCTTGCTGCGCTGGCAACACCCGACGCTCGGAATGATCCCGCCAGCGGACTTCATCACTCTGGCCGAGCACACAGACCTGATCGGCCCACTGACCCAGTTCGTGCTTGATCGCGCAACCGCCGACGCACGCGAGATTGAGCGCTTCGACGTTCGACTCTCGATCAACGTCTCGGCTCGCAACCTGCAAGATCGGCGCTTCCCATCGGGCGTCTTCCGCGCACTTGATAGCGCTGGCGTCGACCCGACGCGGCTGGAGTTGGAGATCACAGAAAGCGCCATCGCACGCGAGCCTGAACGCAGCCTGTTCGCGATCACAGGTCTACGTGAGGCAGGTATTCGCGTGGCCATCGACGACTTCGGCACTGGTTACTCGTCCTTCGCCATGTTGCGCGACTTCCCCGTCGATCGCCTCAAGATCGACGGCAGCTTCGTCGACGGAATTGCGCATAGCTTGCGCCAACAGCACTTGGTGCGCTCGATCGTCGGGCTTGCTCAGGGCCTCGGCGTCGACGTCGTGGCTGAGGGCGTTGAGAACGAGGAGTCGTGGCTGACCCTCGCTGAACTGGGCTGCGATATCGCCCAGGGCTATCTCATCTGCAAGCCCTTGCCGCTGCCCGATCTGGTTGAGTGGCTCGACATCCGCCGTTCGATGTCCGCGCTCGAGCACGTGGTCGCGCAATGATCATCATCGTCGCGGCGATGCTCGCGATCTTGTCGGTACCGCTCACCGGTCGGTCACTTGCGCCCCTTGCGCACATTCACATTCGCCGTTCGTGGGTGATCTGGGCCAGCATGTTGCTGCAGTTGCCGATCACGCTCATCCCCAACTTCCCAGAGTCGGTCGGCCAAGGCGTTCACCTGTTTTCGTTCGTTCTGGCCGGTGTGTTCGTGTGGAGCAACCGTCACCTTCCCGGCGAGTTGGTCATCGCTCTCGGCGGCCTGCTGAACCTGATTGCAATCACTGCCAACGGTGGCACGATGCCGGCTTCTGCATGGGCATGGCGCGTTGCCGGTTTCCCGCCGCCGACCGACAGTTTCGGCAACTCGAGCGTGGTTGCTTCGGCGCGCCTGCCGTGGCTCGGCGATGTGTTCGCTGTTCCCGCGAGCTGGCCGTTCTCGAACGTCTTCAGCGTCGGCGACCTCATCATCGTTCTCGGACTCGCCTACCTCGTGCACCGCACGTGCCGCGCCGCCGTGCCGACAGTCGCCGCCGCACTACCCCTTGCCTCGGCACTGTCGGCACGCGTCGTGCTGCAGGAACTCGGCGACGACATGCGCTTACTACGCGATCACTGCCATCAGCTCTCGGTCACGCTCGCTTCGCTACAAGACAGCCTGAAGCGCAACCGCCCCGTCGCGACAGTGCCGCAGATGAAGGACACAGAAGTAGCGGAGTTACTCCGCGAAGAAGCCCTGACGCACTAAGCGTCGTCGTCAGCTGCAGCCGCTGGTGCTGCCGCAGCTTGGGCAGGCGTGGCAACTGCCCGCCCGCACCATCTGCACACCACACTGCATGCACATCGGTGCGTCGCTTTGGCGCACAGGCCTGCTGGCACCCGGCCGGGCGCGGCCCGCCGGGTTGGTGATGTCGTTGTTCGGCGCATCGGGAGCGATACCCAGCTCCATCTGTGCCAACAAATCCTCGACAGCCGGAATGCTCTTGGCCTCGGGGACGATGTCGGAGCCGTTGTGTGTCTCCCACACGCTCTCCTCAACGCCGGGCAGCGTCGGCTGCAGGCGCTCGTCGACGGTGAAGATGCTGAGCTCGGCGCGCTCGTCGTAGGTCAGGTACTCGAGGGCGAGGCGACGGAACAGATAGTCCATGATCGACGAGGCGAAGCGAATGTCTGGGTCGTCGGTCATGCCCGCCGGATCGAAGCGCATGTTGGTGAACGCCTCCACGAAGGCACGCAGCGGCACGCCGTACTGCAAGCCGTAGCTGATGCTCTTGGCGAACGCATCCATGATGCCGCTGAGCGTGCTGCCCTGCTTCGAGACGGTCAGGAAGATCTCGCCCGGTTGGCCGTTGGCGTACTCGCCGATGGTGGCGAAGCCCTTGCAGTCGGCCACGCGGAACTCGAACGTGCGCGCACTACGGCTACGCGGCAGCTTCTGTCGAATCGGCTCGTTGACAATCACGCGCTCGATGACGCGCTCGATCGTGCGCTCGACGATTCGCTCTGCGGTCGCCTCGGAGCCCTGCGCAGCATCGCCCTTCTTCGACGTGCTGAGCGGCTGTGCCACCTTGCAGTTGTCGCGGTAGATCGCAACGGCCTTCAAGCCCAGCCTCCACGACAGCATGTGCAGGTCTTCGATCTCTTCGACCGTGGCCTCTTCGGGCATGTTGACGGTCTTGGAGATGGCACCGGAGATGAACGGCTGCACCGCACCCATCATCCGCACGTGACCTTCGTGGTGAATCGTGTTGTCGCCCATGCTGCAGGCGAACACCGAGACGTGCTCAGCGGCCAAGTGCGGAGCACCGAGGATCGACTTCTCCGTGTCGATGTAGGCGATGATGTCGTCCATCTGCGCTGGCGTGTAACCAAGCTTGCGCAGCGCACGCGGAATCGTCTGGTTGACGATGCGCATCGTGCCACCGCCGACCAACTTCTTCATCTTGATCAGGCCAAGGTCGGGCTCGATACCGGTGGTATCGCAGTCCATCATCAGACCAATCGTGCCGGTCGGCGCGAGCACCGATGCTTGGCTGTTGCGCACACCGAATTCTTCGCCGTCGCGCACGGCTGCCTCCCAGGCATGCATGCCGGCGGTGACCAGCTCGGCTGGCACATTGGCGTGGCTGGCCATCTCCGCATGCGCATCGCGGTGCATGCGCAACACATCGAGCATGTACTGCTCGTTCTCGGCGAAGCCGGCGAACGGCCCCATACGGCTGGCGGTGCGTGCGCTGGTTGCATACGCGTGCCCGGTCATGAGCGAGGTGAGAGCCGCGGCCCACGCACGACCTTCCTCGCTGTCGTACGCAAGACCGAGCGCCATCAGCGTGGCGCCGAGGTTGGCGTAGCCCAAGCCAAGCTGACGGAACTTGCGGCTGTTCTCGCCGATCTTCTCGGTCGGGTAGTCGGCACGACCAACCAGGATCTCTTGCGCGGTGAACATGACTTCGATCGTGTGCATGTAGCTGTCGACGTCGAACTCGCCGTCCTCGTCGAGGTAGTGCAACAGGTTGATGCTCGCCAAGTTGCAGGCCGAGTTATCGATGTGCATGTATTCACTACAAGGGTTAGATCCGTTGATGCGGCCGGAGGCGTGCGCGGTGTGCCACTTGTTGATCGTGGTATCGAACTGCAAACCAGGATCGGCGCATTCCCAACCCGCTTGCGCGATGTCGCGCCACAGGTCGCGTGCACGCACCGTGCGCACCGGCGCGCCATCGCGCACCGCACGGAAGGTCCAGTCGAGATCGTTCTCGACAGCGTGCATAAAGTCGTCGCTGACGCGAACCGAGTTGTTCGCGTTCTGATACTGGATGCTGAAGCTGTCGCTGCCATCGAGATCCATGTCGAAGCCGGCATCGCGCAACACGCGCGCCTTGCGTTCCTCTTTCACCTTGCACCAGATGAACTCCTCGACATCGGGGTGATCGACGTTGAGGATGACCATCTTGGCGGCGCGGCGAGTCTTGCCGCCGCTCTTGATCGTGCCGGCCGAGGCATCGGCGCCGCGCATGAAGCTGACTGGGCCGCTGGCGGTACCGCCACCGTTGAGTAGCTCGTAGCTGGAACGAATGTTGGACAGGTTGATGCCCGACCCGGAACCACCCTTGAAGATGGTGCCTTCCTCCTTGTACCAGTTGAGGATTCCGTCCATCGTGTCTTCGACCGCCAAGATGAAACACGCGCTCGCCTGCTGCGGCACACCCTTGACGCCGATGTTGAACCACACCGGACTGTTGAACGCGGCGCGCTGCGTCACGAGGATGTACTTCAGCTCGTTGCGGAACGCTTCGATCTCGGCCTCATCGGCGAAGTAGCCACCCTCGACACCCCACGTCGTGATCGTGTCGGAGACGCGATCGATTACCTGCTGCAGCGACCACTCGCGCTCGGGCAAACCCAGGGTGCCGCGGAAGTACTTCTGCGCAACGATGTTCGTCGCGTTCAGCGACCAGGTCGTGGGGAACTCGACCTGCAACTGTTCGAAGGCAACCGCGCCGTCCTTCCAGTTGGTGATGCGCGCGTCGCGCCGCTCCCACAACACCTCGTCGTAGGGGTGCACCCCCGGCGCGGTGAAGTGGCGGGTAATCCCGATAGCGAGGCGATCCGGCGCCAGTGACATTGAGGTTTGCTCCTTCATAGATCAGACTTGCATGATGATTTTGGGGGTCACGAAGACCCATTCGCTAGATGAAACTCCACCGGTAGTACGACCCAACTACAACATGTGGTGGCAGTTGAGCCCCCGAACCGCTGCTCACCACAAGGGATAGGAAGATTACAGCACTGTAGTTACAACCGTGTCAATGCCCAATTATTCCTCCTTCGAGGTCTCCAGCGCGTGACCCAGTTCGCATGGCTGCGGTGCGAGAACGAAGGTCGGCAGATGATCGCCCAACATCGAGACGGGTCTCAATGTCCATCCGCGTCCTCGCACCGCTGCCAGTGACCTCCGCAGAGTAAGGCCGCCGCCCTGTGGGGAGGAAGAGGGACAACCATGTGAATCCCTTGTGGATGACCTTGTGTACAGCCGTGGATGGCAGACTCCCATTAGCTGAACGGAGGCCGAACGTCGCATGACAAGGCAACAGTTATCCACATATCCACAGGCCCAGCGGTTGCTGCCGTTGCCACAGCAGCCCGTTTCGTTGCTGGAGGCCTACGACGTCGTCCGGCCCCGCCCCGCAAACCGACCGTGGATCGGGTTGTGCATGGTCGCCTCGCTCGACGGATCGACCGTTGTGGGCGGCAAGGAAGAGGGCAACTCACGCCCACTGTCGGACCCCACGGACCAGCAGGTGCTGCTCACGCTGCGATCGCTCGCCGATGTGATCCTGGTTGGAGCTTCAACGGTTCGCCGCGACGGGTACGGCCCGCCGAAGTCGGAAGGACTGAAGGTCGCCGTCGTGTCGCGC
>JAYVVU010000162.1:0-2042 GCA_043786755.1 Actinomycetota bacterium | reverse complement strand
ACAGCCAGAAGCCGATCGAGGTCGCGCCGCGCAGCATTCTGCAAGCGCAGGTCGACGCCGCCGCCGCGATGGGCTTTCTGCCGATGGTCGCCAGTGAGATCGAGTTCTATTTGTTCCGCGACACCTACGACGAGGCCCACGACAAGGGCTACCGCGATCTGAAGCCGCACTCGCCGTGGCTCGAGGACTACCACATCCTGCAAACGACGAAAGACGAATACATCCTTGGCGCTATTCGTCGCGGGCTCGAAGCCGCAGGTGTGCCGGTCGAGTTCAGCAAGGGCGAGGCAGGACGCGGGCAGCACGAGATCAATCTCGACTACACGACCGCCGTCGAGATGGCCGACCGCAACAGCATCTACAAGCTGGCCGCAAAAGAGATCGCACACTTCAACGGCCGCTCCGTGAGCTTCATGGCCAAATACGACTTCAACGACACAGGTTCGTCGTGCCACATCCACTCGAGTTTGTGGACGATGGACGGAAAGACCGCGGTGTTCGACGATCACCACGGCGCGCACGGCATGAGCGAGACATTCCAGCACTACCTCGCCGGGCAAATCGCGACCGCTCGCGAGTTCAGCTTGCTGTGGGCGCCAACGATCAACAGCTACAAGCGCTTTCAACTCGGCTCATGGGCGCCGACGGGTGTCGGCTGGGGTCTCGACAACCGCACGCTCGGCTTCCGCAAGGTCGGCCACGGCAAGGGCACCCGTGTCGAGAGCCGCATCCCGGGCAGCGACGCCAACAGTTACTTCGCGTTCGCGGGCACGATCGCTGGCGGGCTGTACGGCATCAAGAACAAGATGAAGCTGGGCGAGCCATTCAAGGGCAACGGGTACGAGGCGCCGGAGATTCCGCGCATCCCGTGGAACATCGTCGACGCCATCAACTTGTGGGAGAACAGCACCATCGCGCGCGAAGCGTTCGGCGACGACGTGCATCATCACATCCTCACGATGGCCAAGGCCGAGTGGGAGGCCTTCAACCACACAGTTACCGACTGGGAACTACGCCGCTACTGGGAACGCATCTAGTTCAAGTCGGAGCGGTGAACTCGACGAGGACGGGAAGGTGGTCGCTTAACGCGGCCCATTCGCTGCCGCCTTCGGGGGTGTCGATCGCGCTGACTTTCGCGTTCTCGGGTACCAGGACGTAGTCGAGTCGCTTCGTTGGCGCGCGCGAGTGATTGGTGAAGTCGCCACCGGTGTCGCGCACACCGACGACGTGGAACTCGCGGATCACTTCCAACTCGTTAGCCGCGTTCATGTCGCCGCATACGACGCGTAGACCGGCCGGTTCGGCGGCGATGCACGTGGCGGCGCGCCGCGCTTGCTCGATGCGTTGGTCGGCTCCGCTGCTGGACAAGTGCACGTTGCACACACGGAGTTGCTCGCTACCGCGCAGGACGGTTGCGGTCAGCATGATCCGATGGCGATAGGTCCACGTCGACGCGCCGCGCGACAATACATACCGTCGTGCGTCGCTCAACCCGACTGGCGCCAGGATTGCCTGGCCCTCCGCCCGCCACCACACCAATGGTGTGAACGGGAAGTGTTTGCGCCGCCACACCACTCGCCAGCCGAGCGCGCTGGCCAATGCCTTCGCTTGCGCGTGCCGCGCTTCCTGTAGCGCAACGACGTCGGGGTTGCTGATGCGTACGTAGTCGACGATCGCCCCAGCGGTGTCGGGGTTTTTCGCCCCGAGGATGTTCCACGTCAGCACTCGCCAGGTCATTAATCCCCAGTCTTACCCGTCCGCTACCGTGTCACGCCATGAGTCGTCTTCAGGGAAAAGTTGCAATTATTACCGGTGCGTCTTCGGGTCTTGGCCGCGTCGGGGCCGAACGCTTCGCCGCCGAGGGTGCGTCGGTGGTTATCGCCGATGTCACCGATGGCGACGACGCGGTCGAAGCCATTTCGGCCGCGGGCGGTGAAGCCAGCTTCGTGCGTTGCGATGTTACCGACGAGGCGTCGGTCGAGAACGCGGTGAACTTCGCCGTTGAGACTTACGGCGGCCTGCACGTCTTGTACAACAACGCG
>JAYVVU010000161.1:0-4856 GCA_043786755.1 Actinomycetota bacterium | reverse complement strand
CGGCGTCGTCGGGCGCAAACACTTCGATCAACTCGACGTTGCCGGTCTGCTTGCGCACGGGCGCAGGCTATTCCCATCGGGCCAGGCGGCGAGCGCGCCGGTGGGGCTAATCTCGCCGCGTTCGGTCTCCTCGTGCCCTCAATCGTCGTCGCGTTCGATCGACGCTGCCTCTGCCGGCGATGGCGCTTGCCGCGATCGCGGTTTCGTTCTTTGCGCTGCCGCTCATCGGATTGCTGTGGCGCGCACCGTGGTCCCACGCAGTCGATTACATCAGCGAAGACTCGTCGCTTACTGCGCTCAAGTTGTCGTTGATCTGTTCTTTGTGGGCCACGGTGCTGTCGATCATCTTCGGCGTGCCGCTCGCATGGTTGCTCGCTCGCGTGCGGTTCCCCGGCCGCAGCGTCGTGCGTGCACTGTGCACATTGTCGATGGTCTTGCCACCCGTAGTCGGTGGTGTTGCGCTGTTCTTTGCCCTGGGTCGGCGGGGCATTGTGGGCCAGTACCTCGACCGCTGGTTCGACCTGCGCTTGCCGTTCACGACGGCTGGCGTCGTAGTCGCGCAAACCTTCGTCGCCATGCCATTTCTCGTCGTCACTGTCGAAGCTGCTCTGCGCCAACTCGACGGGCGGTTGGAGGACGCGTCGCGGACACTCGGTGCCTCGTCGTGGTACACGTTTCGCCGGGTAACGCTGCCAGCGATCCGGCCAGCACTCGCTGCGGGAGCCGTGCTTGCCTGGGCACGCGCGCTCGGCGAGTTCGGTGCAACGATCACATTCGCAGGCAACTTCCCCGGGACTACGCAGACGCTTCCGCTGTCGGTTTACCTCGCATTGGAGACGAATCCAGAGAAGGCGATCGTGCTGGCGCTCGTGCTCATCGTGATCTCGTTCGCGGTGCTGATCGGATTGAGGGATCGCTGGTTCATCCGCGCCAACCGTGATACCGAACGGGTACCGACGTGACCCTGCACGCAGAGGTGACCCATCGCGTTGGCACGCTCGACCTGCAAGTCACTGTGGACGTGAAAGCAGGGGAGGTGTTGGCGCTGCTTGGCCCGAATGGCGCGGGGAAGACGACCCTGCTTCGTTGCATCGCAGGGTTGGCGCCAATTGATGCTGGCCGCATTCAGCTGGGTGACGCAGTGCTCGACGATCCGGTCGCTGGCGTGCTTCGTGCACCCGACCAGCGCGCAGTCGGATTCGTGTTTCAGGACTACATGCTGTTCGGACAGATGAGCGTGCTCGAGAACGTCGCGTTCGGATTGCGCGCTCGCGGTGTGCGTGCATCTGATGCACGAAAGGCCGCTGCGACGTGGCTCGACCGCGTCGCGCTGGCCGACTACGCCAATCAACGACCGGCAGCGCTTTCGGGTGGTCAGTCACAACGAGTTGCGCTCGCGCGTGCATTGGTGACGGCTCCGGATGTGCTGCTGCTCGACGAGCCGTTGGCAGCGCTCGATGCCGGAACGCGCGCGACGGTGCGCCGCGACCTGCGCCAACACCTCGACTCGTTCGAGGGAGTTGTCTTGCTGGTAACGCACGATCCGGTTGACGCGTACTCGCTCGCGGATCGCGTCGCGATCCTCGATGCTGGTCGAATTGTGCAGACAGGAACGTTGGCGGAAGTCACCGCTCATCCGCGGTCGCGCTACGTCGCCGACCTCGTCGGCGTGAATCTGGTCGCTGGGGAGGTGGTCGACGGCGTACTCACGACGCCGGCCGGGGCTCGCGTCGTCGTTGCGGACGCCCCGAGCGGCCCGGCGTTCGCAGTCATCCGCCCGCACTCGATAGCGCTAGTGCGCGAAACCGACGCGCAGTCGAGCGTGCGCAACTCGTGGGTCGGCAAGATTGGCGTGATCGATCGCCTCGGCGATCGTGCGCGCATCGGTGTTGTCGGGGCGTTCCCACTGACCGCCGAGATCACAACCGCAGCCCTCGACGCGCTGAACCTTCAACAAGGCGACGAGATCACCGCAACCGTAAAGGCAACAGACATAGAGGTCTACCCGGCCTAAGAGTCGAGGGAACTTACGTGGCGCTCCACTCTTGGCCGAACCATCGGCGAGCTCGGGTGGAACCAAACTCGACCTTGTCGGCAACGTAGGCGGCGGACGGCCCGTGCATGTCGCCCACAGGTTTCTGGCCGGTCAGGAACGTGATGTCGACGCGGGCGACTTGATCATGGCCGAATTCGAGATAGCACATTCCGTGGCCGTCATACGTTGTCGACGAAGCACCGTTGCGAATGATGGCGGAGATTCCGTCGGCGACAACGATCGCTTGTCCCTCCGCAAAAACTCCTGCCTTGGGCGTGCCAACACTCGTGACGTCGCCGACTGCATACACGCCGGGGAACGACGTCTGCAGTGTGTGCGGGTCGACGGGTATCCATCCGTCGACCGCGAGTCCCGAAGCGACGACGACTTCGGGCGCGCGATGGACAGGCACACCAAGGAAGAGGTCGTATGGCATTTCGACGGCGTCGCCGAGCACAGCGACCTTGCGAGCCGCATCGAGAGACGTGACCAACTGATTCGGGTGCCAGTCGATACCGCGCTCCGCGAACGCGGTGAGCAATGCGGCTGATGCGGCGGGTGATGGGGGAATTGGCGCACCAAGCGGCATCACGAGTGCGATCGACGACTTGTCGCGTATCCCACGCTCGGTCAGTAAGTCGTGCATTAAGAGCGCCGTCTCGCTAGGTGCCGGGGGACACTTGAACGGAGTCGAGCACACGGCAACGATCACCCGACCGCCTGGAAAGCTCGCAAGCACGTCGCGCAGGGCGAATGCACCAGCCACCGTGTAGAACTCGTTTCCCCCTTCCACCAACCCTGGTGTTGCATCCGGATGGAGGTCGGCACCGAGCGCCACCACCAGTAGGTCGGCGTCGAACGTGCCAGCATCGGTTTCGACTCGCTTGGCTGCTGGGTCGATCGAGCGAATCGTGGACTGCACGAAACGCACCCCCGGCTTAACGATGTTGGCGTACGAGTGCCGCACGTTGCTAGCCAGCGCCTTGCCAAACATCACGTCCAGCTTGGAGAAACCAAACACAAACCCGTCGGACTTGTCGATCAGGACGATGTCGACTTTCTCGCCAAATTCCTCCGACAGCCTGCTGGTGACCTCTAATCCGCCAAAACCTGCACCCAGAACGACGATTCGCATGGGCGCAGATTAGGGGAACGACAGACGCCACAAAGGTTTACCTACCTACCGGTCGGTAGGGAGAGTAGGGTGACGGCTGATGGACACCCTCCTGGCCCCCCGCCCCGCCACTGAATCGCTGAACGACGTACGCGCCGCGATCCCTGAATCGTGTTATCGCCGATCGAGTTCGCGAGCCGTTATCGCCCTCATCCAGGCGGCCGTGCTGTACGCGATTCCGGTTGCTGGCCTCTTTCTGACCAACACCTGGTGGTTGCTGCTCCTCCTCTGGCCGCTCGCGGGCTTGGCAGTCGCTGGCTTGTTCGTGCTGGGCCACGATGCGTCGCACGGCGCGCTGTTCGATTCGCGCCGCATCAATCGGGTCGTCGCCCGCATTTGCATGGCGCCGAGTGTTCATGTCGAAGCCGCCTGGGATCTGGGTCACAACCGTGTGCACCACGGCTACACCACACGTCAGGGCTTCGATTTCGTGTGGCACCCGTCGACTGCCGAGGAATACGCGGCGTCGGGTGCGTTGGCTCGTCTCCGCCATCGACTCGAGTGGTCGTGGCTCGGTTCCGGTGCGTACTACCTACGCGTCGTGTGGTGGGACAAGATGTGGCGCTTCAGCGCGCCGGGCAAGCGGCACGACGAAATCGTGCGCGACAAGTTTGCGCTCGGTGCGGTCATGGCCGTGGCGGTCGCAGGATCGGTCGTCTTCGGTGCGCTCACCGGTGGCTGGGTCGACGCGGTCTGGATGCCGATCAAGGTGTTCGTGATTCCGTTCCTCATCTTCGCTCAGGTAATTGGATGGGCTGTTTATGTACACCACATTGCGCCGGACATCCGTTGGTGGACGCGCAAGGAGTGGTCGCAGTTCAAGGGCCAGATGGAATCGACGACCGTCTTGCACTTGCCGCGGATTGTGAACCGTCTGTGGTTCCACAACATCTTTGTGCACGTTGCGCACCACGTGGACACGCGCATTCCGTTCCACCAACTTCCGGCCGCGTCGGCTGCGATCGAAGTCGCATACCCCAACACCGTGCGCAACTCGCGTCTCTCGCTGCGCAACTATCTCAAGCTCACGCGCGGCTGCAAGCTCTACGACTTCGAGGCCGGCATCTGGACGAACTACGCGTCCGGTCGGCCGGCCGCGGTGCCAGTCGTCAACTAGCAGGAACATCCGGTAGGAGTAGTCAGGATTTTAGGAGGACGCAATCCTGATCAGCGCGCCTAGATCCTTGAACCGTTACTCGATGTGGAAGACGTGGTCCCAGGTGCCGTCGTCGTTGTGGATCGATTCCACCCAACCGGAGGCGCCGGCGTACTTGCCCGAGCCGCCGATAATCGAACGGATGGTGGAGGATGACACCTTCAAGGTGGCTCCCTCGCCGGGGTACAGCGCGACGCCCTCCAAAATCAACTGGTCACCTTCGTTACCGAAGGAGAACACGCCCGTAGCGATGCGTGTCTGCACGCCAACCTCGGGAGTGTCAACAGCGGTCGTGATCATTACGAATTCAACGGTCACCGCGCTGCCATCGTCGGAGGTGGCGTCCAGATGGAACACACGCTGATCGCCGACCGACGGACCCTCGTCACCGAGGTCAAGCAAGGTTGGCGGTTGTACTTCGGGGTGGCTGACGGTGACCGTCCGGGCGCTGTCGCTGTCATCGTCGTCGGAACAACCGGCGACCGCGACTA
>JAYVVU010000160.1:0-4859 GCA_043786755.1 Actinomycetota bacterium | reverse complement strand
TCGGCGCCGCGCTGCCGTTGTATCGCAACTTCTTCGAGACGCGCAATCGCGTTGACGGCATCTTCGTGCACGACCCGTCAGCCGTCGCCTATCTGCTCGACCCCGATGCCTACACCACGGAACAATGGCCGTTGCGTGTCGAAACGGAAAGCTTCAGCCGCGGCAAGACGTGGCCCAACATGGGCGACACCGACGATTCCGCACCACCCGCATGGCGCGGGCGCCCGACGGTGAACGTGTGCATCGATGTCGACGCACCATGGGTGCTGCGTCTCGTCGAAGAACGACTAAGTCGTGTTTAGGACCAGTCGCGTCTAACTGTTTCTGTCGTAGCTCAGAGTTCGAGCCTGGCGATCCAGAGACCTGGTGCGTCGAGCTCGGCTGGTGTGGGCAGCGGTTGCTCACCGGCAAAGAAGTTCACCAGCCCGTGCTCGCCAACTCGATCGACAACACCAGCGGTGAACGTCTTGCCGCGCTGCACCTGTTCTTGCGTGAGTTGCAACCCAAGCAAGCGCTCAACGAAGAGATCGTCGGGTGACGCTTCGAATCGCCGCCGACGAACAGCCTCGGCAATGCGCAATGCATCGCCACCGACGACGCGCGCGGCGACAGCATCGACGAGGTAATCAACGGAGCCGACGACTGCCGCGATTGCCGCGTCGAGTTGCGGAGCCAACGCGAGTTGCTCGGGTGATTGCACCGCACCGAGCAGCAATGCTGGGTCGGAAAGCAGTTGTTGCATCGCAGCCATCGGGTCGCCGTCGTCGGTTTCTAGCGAGGAGAGATGTTCTGCGACGGCCGAAGCATCGGGGCTGAAGGCGCCGACGTGACGGCGCACCAATGAGCTCAGCTGTTCACTGAGCTTCTCGAAGCCGAACAGCGTGTGACCGATCATCTCTTGCGCAATGGTCCACAGCCGCATTTCATCAACCGGCAGACTCCAATCGGCTGCGAACTGATCGATGTTCACCGGCACCAGCATCAGCGCTCGATCGCTGCGCGGAATGGGCAGGTCGTATTGCCCGAACGTACGCGCCGCCAAGCGTCCGACCATCGAGCCGACCGCCATGCCCATCATCGACGGCGCCATCATCTGGCTGAGGTTGCTCATCATGGCCATCAACGGATCGGATTCTTCGCCCGGTTCACTCGTCGCCTGTCGACGACCAAGGGATGTCGCCAATTCGGTGAACAGCGGTCGATATGCCTCGAGCGCGCGCTGTGCCCAGACGCCGCGAGTGACTGGCGCAACTTCCGGGAAGATGGTGTCGCGACCAGTGAGGTCGCGCACGTGGAGTTCGACGATGCGTGCCAGGTCGCCGAGCGCGATGCGCACCGTCGGGTCGACATTGCCTTCCGTGATGGCGGCCGCGCCGTCTTTGCCAGTTGCCGCCATTGCTGCGAACTGGCGAGCCGCGTCCCAGTTGAGCGGGCCTTGTCCGGCAAGCGCCTTGGCCAGGTCGCCGAACATCGGCAGATTCGCGAACGGATTGTCGCCGAATTCCGCGGACGACGCGTCGTCTTCCATCCGCGCAGCTTATGAACACATTCTGCGAACCGCTAGCGTCATGCGCGATGAGTCTTGTGACGACCACCACAGCCGTGTGGGTAGGCAATGGCACTGGTGGTCTCGGCGTACGTGTATTGCGACTGCTCGCCAGCAGCGATCGGGTGTCGGCCGCCGAACCCGATGCGTGTCGGGTGATGGTGTGGCTTGCAGCCGACAACGCGGTGCCGGATCACGGCGCGCTAGCCGGTTTGTCGGCTGCGCTACGCGTCGGCAGCGAGGTGCGTCACTTTGTGCTCGTTTCTTCAGCGATGGTGTACGGCGCGTGGGAGAACAACCCGGTGCCGCTGACCGAAGATGCGCTGCTCCGCCCCGATGTCGAGTTCGCGTTCGCACGTCAACTGGGTGCCGCTGAGCAATTGATCGACGCATGGCGTCGGGAAGTTCCGGGTCGCACCGCGACGGTGCTGCGCCCCGCAATCGGAATGGCCGCTGACGACACCAGTCGCCTGGCGGCGGCGCTGGCCGCTGGTATGGGTCAACGCTTCGGTACCACCGATCCGCCCGCGCAGTTCTTGCACCTCGACGATCTTGCAGCTGCCGTGCTACTCGCAGCCGAGCAACAGCTCGACGGCGTGTTCAACGTCGCGCCCGACGGTTGGATCGCCGGCGAACGCGTGCGCGCGCTCGCTGGTGCGGTACCCCGACTGAAGTTGCCCGATCGCGTCAGCGAGGTCGTCAACAATCTGCGTTGGCGTTTTCAGCGCGGCCCGATCCCGCCCGGACTGCGCAGCTACACACGCTCGCCGTGGCTGATCGCGAACGATCGTTTGAAAGCCGTCGGTTGGCAGCCCAACGTCACCAACGAGCAAGCGTTCGTCGAAGGCACTGAAGGTAAGTGGTGGACGATGGTCTCACCCAAGCGTCGCCAAGAGATCACTCTCGTTGGTTCGGCGCTTGCGGCAGTGGCGGGCTTGGTGTTTGTTGTGCGCGCCGTGCGCCGCGCGCGACGCCGCAAGAACAGCTAACTCGAGCCGAGTCGAATCTCGATCGTTGCTTGTTCGCCATTCGCGTACAACACCGTTAACTGCACAAGGTCGCCAGGCATCAGGCCAGCTAACGCGTCGACGAACGTCGCGTCGTCGCCGACGGGGGTGCCATTGATGGCAAGGATGATGTCGCCTGCTTGTAAGCCGGCCCAGCCGGCGAGCGCGCGTTGCAACACGGCGAGATCGCCGAGAGCAACGAAGTGTTCTTCGCCGGCGTTCGAACAAAGACCAACGAGATCGCCGTCTTGATTCATCACGGGTGTGCCTTCGCGCACGGAGTCGTCGTATGTGAACTCTTGGTCGAACGTTCCGTCAAGACCAATCGTGAAGGTGTAGGTCGTGTCGCCGACCAGCGTCAACTGATCGCCGGGCGAGATCTCTGCAACCTGGAACGCGAGATCCTCGGGCTGCATGTCGGTAGTCAACACGGCTAGCCCAGCGGCTTGATCGACGAAGAGGACTTGCGCCATGGCGACGCTGCCATCGGCGAGCACAAGTTCCACCGTGTTGTCGGCTTCCACTGCAAACGCAGTCGTGATGACCAGGCTGCTGCCGCTGACAGCGATGGCCACTGCGCCGCCCTCAAGTGTCTTGGTTTGCTGAACGTTGTAAGTCGGCATCGGTGCTGGCGGTGCGACCGTGATCGCGACGACTGTGGTCGGGCTGGCAGTGACGGGCGCCACGGTGCTGGCTGCGGGCGTATCGGTGGGCAACCGCAACGAGTTGGCGACAACTGACGAGGCGGTGTTGGCAAGAGTCGAGCGAACGCTGACGACAGCACTTCGGCCAGCTTCGGTCGGCATCATCGTCCACAACACGGCGAACGCAATCATGACGGCGATCAGTCCGGTGGTCGCTGAGAGGCCACGACCGATGATCAGCGGCGGCTCCGACGACGTCCAGGCCTCGTGGCCGACCTCGCTCGGGTGTCTCCAGCCGCGTTCGTGGGCAGGCAACGGCGCAGGCGTCTGGTCGTCGTTGTTGCGTTCCCCGGCTGTCACGAACCGGAGAGGTTAGTGAGCATCCTCTCGCGAGTGGCGTCGCGGCACACCGTTGGGGCACGGGGCTCGGTGGCTGTGGGCGTTATCACGGCTACCATGCGCTGTTGTGCATCCTCCCGTAACTGGCACTTCTTGGTTGGCATTAACCGACCATGTCCTGCCGATCGCGGCCGTCTATGAGTGGTGTTTGCAGCCCGAATGCGGCGCAGTTGTGTTGTTTAGCGGCATTGTGCGCGATCACGCAGTCGACGAAGACGGCAACTTGCGATCCGATGTGACGCACCTCATGTATGAGGCATACGAAAACCAGACCGTTCCCACGTTCGCTGCGATCGAGGCAGAACTGCGCGATCGCTGGCCGCAAACCGGGCGGGTGGCACTGCTGCACCGCATCGGTGTTGTGTCGCTGATGGAGAGCTCCGTCGTCGCTGCCGTTAGTGCGCCGCACCGACCGGGAGCCTTCGAGGCAGCGCGGTTCGCCATCGATGCCATCAAGGCCAGTGCACCAATTTGGAAGCACGAGACGTGGGCCGAGGGTGCCGATTGGGGCACCGCCGCTCACGAGTTGGTGGCCCCAGCCTCAGTTGCGACGGCGCGGACCGGTGGGGAACGCTCGTGATCTGGGTCTACATCGCCGCAGTCGTCGTCATGGCCGTCGCCACTTGGTTCCTGCGCGGCCGCAAGCCCGATTCGGGCATGACCACTTATCGCAAGCACATCGATGCACTGTCATCGGAGTCGCGTCGCGGGGTTCGCGAAGTGAACGATCGCAGTCAGAGCGAGAAGCGTCGGAAGAAGTAGTCGATGGCACGCGACCTCGCAATCGATCTTGGTACGGCGAACACGCTGGTCTACATGAAGGGCCGCGGCATCGTGCTCAACGAGCCGTCAGTGATCGCCGTCAACCGTCAAACGGGTGAGGTGCTCGCGACCGGTCGCGAAGCGTGGCAGATGATTGGGCGTACTCCCGGCTACATCGTCGCGGTCCGGCCGTTGCGTGGCGGCGCTATCACCGACTTCGAAATCACCGAGCGGATGATTCGGCTGTTGTTGCAGCGCGTCGGTGTCAGTCGCTTCACGCGTCCGAAGGTCGTCATCTGCGTGCCTTCCGCGATTACTGAAGTCGAGCGTCGGGCGGTAACCGACGCGGCTCGTCGCGCAGGCGCCGCCGACGCGCAACTGATCGAGCAGCCAATGGCCGCGGCGATCGGTGCCGACCTGCCGATCGACGAACCGATCGGCAACATGGTCATCGACATCGGTGGCGGTACCAGCGAGTCGGCAGTGATCAGCCTCGGCGGC
>JAYVVU010000159.1:0-2046 GCA_043786755.1 Actinomycetota bacterium | reverse complement strand
TTCTCACTGACGGCCGGCGCGGACGGCGGCACCTCGTTCACCGCCGATCTGGATCTCACCGAACGCAACGGCCGGCTGCAAGTGTCGTCGTCGATGCGGCTTGGCGCCGACCTGACACCGCTCGAGTTGATCGTCAAGGGAAAGTCATACCGCTTCGTTAATGTGGACACCGCGGTGAAAGTCGTCGGCGGCGTGGCGACGGTAACCAGTCTCGGTGAGACGAAGACCTTCGAGGCGCCACGGCGGTTCTTCACTGCGCAAAGCTATGCGCCGCTGTCGGCGCGCGCGCAGTTGATCAACTACTGGGAGAAGCACGGCAGGCCCGCAACCTTGCCGGTGATTCCCGGTGAGCCGACTCGCGACGTGCGCATCGAGCAGCGCGGCACCGACACGGTCACCAGCGCGGCGGGGACGTCGATCCTTCGCCGCTTCTCGGTTGATGGGATTGTCTGGGGCCGAGAGACGGTGTGGATCGACAGCGCGGGCCGCTTTGCGGCGATCGTGTCGCGCGTCCACATCCTGCCGCTGGAAGGCGTGCGCGAAGACCTCAAGGATTCGCTGCCGTTGCTGCAGGCGTCCGCGATCGCGGACCGCATGGGTGACCTGGCGCTGCAACTGAGATCGATCGCGCCGGTCACGGGCCGCGCGTTCGCGATGATCAATGCCCGCGTGATCGACGGCACCGGCAAGCCACCCATCGAGAATGCCGTCGTGATTGTGCGCGACGGACGCATTACCGCCGTTGGCGCCCGCGCATCGATCCCGATTCCAACAGGTACGCCAACGCTCGATCTCAGCGGCGCGACGATTGCGCCCGGTCTCTGGGACATGCACGCGCACGCCGCGCAGATTGAATGGCTGCCGGCCTACCTCGCCGCGGGCGTCACGACGTTTCGCGACATGGGCGGCGAGCAGCCGTTCCTGACCGCCATGCGTGACACGGTTGCCAGCGGCAAGGGCCTCGGACCGAGAGTGCTGCTCGCGGGCCTCGTTGATGGCGATGCGCCCGGCGCATTCGGCGCGGTCGTCGCATCAACGCCGGAGCAAGGCCGCGCCGTGGTCGATCGATACAAGGCCGCTGGCTTCAACCAGATGAAGCTCTACACGTTGTTGCAGCCGGATGTAGTCGCGGCGATCAACAGGCGCGCGCACGAGCTGGGGATGTCGGTGACCGGACACGTGCCGACGGCGCTCGGTCTCATCAGGGCTGTCGAGGCCGGCATGGATCACGTGGCGCACCTGCCGATCAGCGGCGATCCGCAATCGCCACAAACGCGCGCCACCATCGCGCTGCTTGCGCAGCACAAGACCGTGATCGATCCGACATTGCCGTGGAACGAGCTGCTTGGACACGCACCCGAGACGACGCTGGAGAGCTTCGAGCCCGGCTTCGCCCATGCGCCGCCGGCGTTGCTCGCCAACTATCGGAGCATCAAGAACGACACCGATGCGGCCACTGCAAAGCGGCGCGTGCGTGAATCAGGCGCGATGGTGAAAGCGCTGTTCGATGCGGGTGTGCCGATTGTTGCAGGCACCGATGGCGCGTTGCCGGGGTACAGCCTGCTGCGTTCCCTCGAGATGTATGTTGAGGCGGGCCTTACGCCGATGCAGGCGATCGAATCCGCCACACGCGTGCCGGCAGAATCGATGGGTCTGGGTAAGGACTCGGGCACCATTGAAGCCGGCAAGCGCGCGGACCTGATCGTCTTGAACGCCGATCCACTGGTGAACATCTCGAACATCCGTAAGTTGCGGCTGGTGATCGCCAACGGGCGCGTCATGGATCCGTCGAAGTTGTGGGCCGCGGCAGGATTCAAATAACGTGACCCGCGATATGCTGCGCTAGCGCATGACACACTCGGATCGCATCACCCCCGCCGGTTGGCGGATCGTTCTTCTCGCCAGCCTCGGCGGCACCCTCGAGTTCTACGACTTCGTCATCTTCGGCGTGTTCGCCAGGGACATCGCGCAAGCGGTGTTTCCAGCGAGCGATCCAATCGTCTCGTTGATCCTGTCGTTCGCGACGTTCGCAGTGGGGTATCTCGC
>JAYVVU010000158.1:0-11126 GCA_043786755.1 Actinomycetota bacterium | reverse complement strand
CCGGCCAACTCCAGCCCTTGTTCGAGAACCAATCCGAGGGCGGGTAGTTCGGCGCTGAAGAGGAAACCGCAGTCGCAACACCAATCACGTTGAGTTCGGTGGGCACTGCGCCGCTTCCCTTCCAGTCGAGCAAGCGAGGCACCTCCGCGTTGCAGTGGGGGCACCAGTGCGCGAGGAACACGATCATGTACGGCCCGTTCGCGGTCGGGTCGATCGTGACGGCGTCGCCTTGGAAGTCGAGGCCGCTGAGCAACGGTGCGACTGCGCCGACGGACGGATCGGGCGAGTCGGCGACGTCGTACGGGAACAACAACTCACCGGTAATGGTCACTGGCTGACTGTCCGGAATTTCGGAGCTGGTGTTGTCGACCTGTGAGCCGCTGCTGTCAGTGGTTGGGCTCGCCTTGTCGTCGCCGCTGGACGCCGCCCAAATCACGCCGCCCGTGACGAGCGCGAGAACGATGACGATGATGACCCACACGTTGATCGTGATGCCGGCGCTGCCGCCTTCGCCACCCTCAACGCTTTGGCCGCGGCGGGCCGCCTTTGCCTGTGCCTTGCGCCGAGCTTCAGCCCGCTGCCGGTTCGCCATCGTCTATCTCCAGTGGTTGTGGTGTAAGTAGCAACGCAAGGATGGCAGCAAAACCACACAAAGCCATCGCGGCCAGCGTCATTGGGAAGCCATTTCTGATGATGCCGTCGGCTCCCAATTCGAGCGTGCCGAACGACACATAGTTTGGCGCCGCGCAACTGATCGCGGAGGCGCATGCCTTCGACTCGGTGACCACGTAATGCTCGAGGAACACGTGATGCCAGATCGACACGGCGATGCCGATGGTCGCCAGCGGCACGACATACCACTTGCTTTGGCGGTCGCGCCGAATGGCGGCGACGATCAGGATGATCGCCGACGAATACATGAAGATGCGCTGGAACCAGCAGAACCGGCACGGCTGCCAGTGATTTCCCGACTCGCTGAACCACAAGCTGCCAGCCATAGCGGTCGTTGCGACCAGCGCGGCGAGCGGCAACTGCACCCGATACACGGCAGCCAAGAAACGAACGCTGATCACCGACGGAATGATTCGCGCCGCCACCAGCAGTACGGCGCCGCCCAGGGCAATGAATGCCAGCACGGCGGCAAAGTCGTGCACGGAGCGGACAGTTGTATATGACATGCCGAACGACATGCTTCCAGTCTGGCTGATCGAGACCCGGATCGGCTTGTTTGGCTGCCATGATGCTTGACGTGATTGCTCCGGTTGTCAGCGCCGATTTGCTTCCGGCTGACGCAATTCTGATCGACGTGCGCTGGTACCTCGATGGCCGCGACGGTCGTGCCGCCTACGAGGCCGGCCACTTACCCGGCGCGATCTGGCTCGACCTCGAGCGCGATCTCAGTCGCCACGACTTGCCTGCCAGCGAGGGGCGTCACCCGTTGCCGACGCCCGCAGCGTTCGCGGCCACGATGGGTGCGCAGGGCGTCGGCGACGACAGCGTTGTTGTCGCGTACGACGACACTGGCGGTGTCACCGCCGGACGACTGGTCGTGATGCTGCGCATGCTCGGGCACTCGGCCGCTCTGCTCGACGGCGGTCTCGGCGCTTGGATCGCCGACGGACGTCCGGTGGAAGTCGGCGCCAGTCCGCCAACAGCAACCTCAGCGACTTTCACAACGCGCGATTGGCCAAAGGAACGACTGGCATCGGCCGACGAAGCCGCCGACTTCGCCGCCAACGGTGGTGCCGTGCTCGATTCACGCGCACACGAACGATTCACCGGCGAGCAAGTACTGATCGATCCACGTCCTGGTCACATGCCAGGCGCACGCAGCGCGCCGTGGGCAGCACTGCACGGCGCGGACGGCCGGTTGCTCGATCGCGCAGAGTTGCGCGCGCACTTCCACAATCTCGGTGCCGACCAGGACAAAGACACGGTCGCGTACTGCGGGTCGGGAGTCAGTGCCTGCCTCAACGTGCTCGCGATGGAACACGCGGGGTTGCCCCCCGCTCGCCTCTACGTCGGTAGCTGGTCGGGCTGGGCAGCAGATCCGTCGCGACCAGTAGAAGTCGGCGAGACGTCGCCCGTCGCGCGCGGGTCGCGACCAATGGCAGGCGACTTATGAATACCGCGTCCCTTAACGACGTGTCAGTTAACGACAGGGCGCTGCGCGCGATGCGCCGAACTCGCCAGCGACATCGCCTTGGCAACATCGAATGGTTCGACGCCGCGTACCGCGCGTATCTGGTTGGAGTTTTCGGCGGCGGCAGCGTGTTGTGGATCAGTTCCTCGGTTCACGACGAAACTGTTAGTGCAGCTTCGGCGCTCGACTTCGCCAAGCACGCGCCGCCGATCCTCGGTCTGCTCACCGCCTTCGTGCTGCTCGTTGGATTGCGTGGTGGAGCGCAGGGCGGCCCGGTCGCGCTGGAAGCAGCCGATGTGATGCATGTGATGCTCGCGCCGGTCGATCGTCGTCGTGCGCTGTTGCGCCCGGCGCTTCAACGCGTGCGTGGTGCGATCTTCACCGGCGTCACGGCTGGTGCAATCGTTGGCCAACTTGCTGGTCGCCGACTTCCTGGCACGCTGCTCGCGTGGGCAGGCGGCGGCGCCTTGTTCGGTGCCAGCGCCGGCATGTTGTGGGCCGGTGCCGCGCTGTTGGCACACACAGTCTTGTCGCGACGCAAGCGCGTGCCGCGCTGGGCAGCAACCGCGCTTGGCCTCGTGGTGGTGGCGTGGCAATCGGCGGCCGTATACACGTCGTTGCAAAATGGCACGACGAGAGTCGCTGGGCCGTTGGACGCGTTCGGCAGTTTGGCGCTGTGGGGATGGCGACAACACGCAACCGATCTGGTCGCAACAGCCGTCGCGCTGATTGCAGTGATCAGTGGGCTGCTCTTGCTCAGTCGCATCTCGCTGGAAGCGTTGGCTCGACGCAGCGCACTGGTTGCACAGTTGCGCTTCGCGGTGACCATGCAAGACCTGCGAACCGTCATTCTGTTGCGCCGTCAGCTCAATCAGGAACACACCCGGCGCAATCCGTGGCGCCGCTTGCAACGTGCGAGTAGATCGAACCCCTCCACCCGTTCTCGCGCTCTCACGCGTTCGGTGTTCCGTCGTGGGTGGCATGGCTTGCTGCGCTTCCCGGCGACGCGCGTGGCGCGCATCGCAGCGCTCTCGATCGCGTTCGGTGTCTTGCAGGCAACCGTTGTGCGCGGCACAACACCTGCGGTGCTTGCCAGCGCATTGGTTGCCTTCGTCATCGGCTTAGAGGTGATGGAGCCGCTGTCGCAAGAAGTCGACCAACCCGATCGCACCGACAGTTTCCCGATCGATCGCGGCGAACTGCTCGCACGCCATCTGCTGGCACCGGCCATCGCGCTATTTCCTTTTGCGATCATCGCCGGTGCGGCCGCGGCGATCACGCTGGGGAGTGTCGATGCAATTGCGCCGGCGGCAATCCTTGCGCTGCCAAACCTTTTAGCTGGTGCGGTTGGCGGCGTCGTGAGCATCGTGCGCGACGCGCCCGATCCGTTCAGTGCCGACAAACAGCAATCGTTTGTGCCGCCCGAGATGGCCGGCTTCGGTGCCACTCTTCGACTGCTGTGGCCGATCGTCGTCAGTGCATTCGGTTGCTCGATGGTTTTCATCCTGCGCGCCGCAGTCGACAACGACGGTCCGCTGATCGGTGCCGCCATTCGCGCCGCCGTCGGCTCGCTGTTGCTCGCCGTGATGGTCGGCTACTGGGTAAAGGTGCGCGACCGCATTCGACGCAAGTTCAAGGCCTTCATGGCTGAAGGCCGCACGCAAGCTTTGGGAGCACGATGACCAGCAAGCCAACGACCAGCAAGCCAACGACAGCAGTTACCTCACTACGCGAACTCGCACTCAGCACGATGCAGCTCAGCAAGGACTACGGCGATCGGCCCGCCGTGCTGCCACTCGATCTGCAGATTCCGTTTGGTCAGCACGTCGCACTCGTCGGCCATAACGGCAGCGGCAAGACGACATTGCTGCGCATGGTGGCTGGGTTGCTCGACCCCAGTGGTGGGAGCGCCCGCATCGGTGGCCATTTGTCCGGCAGCACTCCGGCGCGCGCCGCGCTGAGTTGGCTGTCGGATACGCCGACCTTCTACGACGATCTGTCGCTACGCGAGCACCTGGAGTACGTCGGCCGGTTGCACGGAGTCGAGGACAGCTCTGCACGTGCCGAGGAACTGCTGGCACGCCTGCAGCTGGAGAATCGTGGCGACGACATCCCGACAACGTTCAGCCGCGGTCTGCGACAAAAAGCGGCAATTGCGATTGCGCTGGTGCGGCCGTTTCAGGTGTTGCTCGTCGACGAACCGTTCGTCGGGCTGGACGCGGCCGGCAAACAATCGCTGTTGGAGCTACTCGATGAGGCCGCCGCCGATGGCCGCACGCTTGTCGTTGCGACTCACGAGCTGACGTTTGTCGACCGTGTGCAGCGGCTGCTCGCACTGCGTGACGGCGAGCTGGTCTACGACGGGGCTCCCGGCGACACCGACGTACATCAGCTGGTGCGCGCGGGCTGAGACCGCGATACTCTGCGCTCTATGTCGGATCCACAAGAATTCTCCACCGCCAGTTCGTCCTCAAAAGACCCCGCTGCGCTTGCTGCCGCCCTCACCGAGAAGTCGGCCGATGGGTGGAGCGTTGTCGGCATCGTGACGACCGCTAGCGAAGTCACCGCTTTCCTCAGCCGCAAGGCCTCCGCCGCTCCTGCTGCAGCAGCGTCGACCTCGTCATCAGCGTTCACGCCGTTGGCTGGAAGCGCCCCGGTCGCCGAGCCCGCTGGTTGGGCAGTTGCGCCCGAGCCCGTCGCGGCCACCACGCCGACAACGGTCAGCCCGGTCAGTCCCGCAATGGCGCCGATCTCGACGCCCGCTTATCAGCCAGCAGCTGCTGCCACTCCGGCCGTGCCGGCCGGTTGGTATGCCGACCCGGCTGGTCGTTTCGACCTGCGTTACTGGGACGGCAACGCGTGGACCGAGCACGTGTCGCGCGCCGGTCAGCAGTACACCGACTCACCGACTGCGTAGCAGACGCTCTATAGGCCGTTGGTCCCTTCTCGCGGTTAACCGCGCGTCGGTAGCCTGCAGATATGCGTGCCACATCGATCGGTCACGCGGGCATTCTCGTCGACACGCTCGACGGCTCGATCGTTTGCGATCCCTGGTTTCTGCCCCAGTTCTTCGGTTCCTGGTTTGTCTTCCCGCGTAACGACCAGTTGTCCGCGGAGCTGATGGAGCGCATCTGTAACCCGACCTTCCTGTACATCTCGCACATTCACGCCGACCACCTCGACGAGGAGTGGCTCGCCGCCAACATGAACAAGGACGCCACCGTCCTCATCCCTGGCTACCCGACACGCGAACTCGAGCGCATCATGCTGCGCCTTGGCTTCCACAACATCGTGCGCACGTTCGATGGCGAAGAGGTCGCGCTCGGCCCAAACCTCACCATCGCGATCCATTGCGAAACGAGCATGACCGACGGCCCCGGCGGCGACTCGGCGCTGATGATCAGCGACGGCACCGGTCGACTGGTCAACCAGAACGACTGCCGTACCAACGATCTCGACGCGCTGCGCCAACATGGGCCGGTCGACCTGCACTGGCTGCAGTACAGCGGTGCAATCTGGTATCCGATGGTCTACGAAGAATCGGCCGAGCGAATGCGCACGCTGATCGACGCGAAGGTAGCCAGCCAGTTTCAACGTGCGATGCGGTATGTCGAATCGATCGATGCGCGTGCGGTGGTGCCCAGCGCCGGCCCGCCTGCGTTCCTCGACCCCGACCTGTTCCAGTTCAACGTCATCAACGGTGACGAACTGAGCATCTTCCCCGACCAACTCAGCTTCCTGTCGCGTCTGCAAGCGGCGGGCCATCGGGGCATCCTCGCGATCCCTGGCACCGAGATCGAGATCGGAAGCGAGTTGCAGGTTGCTCACCCGATACCGCAGGCCGAGGTCGACGCGATCTTCGTCGACAAGCGCGACTACTTGCACAAGTACCAAGCGGATTGGCTGCCGTGGCTCGAGCGAATGAAGGCGGGTTGGCATGCGCCAACTGCCGACTTGCTTGGAACGCTGAAGGCGTGGTGGGAGCCGCTGATGGAAATGGCGCCGACGTTGTGCGACGCGGTCGGCGCGGTCTGCGTGCTGAATACGGGCGAACTGTCGATTGCGATCGACTTCCCCAAGCGCAAGGTACGCGTGGCAATGCCCGGCGAAGCGCATTCGTTTCGCTTCACGATTCAGCGTGAACTAGTCGAGACGGTTGCGGCGCAACGTGCCAACGACTGGAGCAACGCGTTGTTCCTGTCGTGTCGCTTCTCGGCATGGCGCGACGGGCCGTTCAATGAGTACCTCTACAATTTCTTCAAGTCGCTGTCGATCGAGCGCATGCGCCGAGCGGAAGCGGAAGCATTGCGCAAACTCGACCCCGATCGTGGCGGCCTTGCCGAACAGGAATTCGAGATCGATGGGTGGATCATCGAACGCACCTGTCCGCACCGCCAAGCCGACCTGAAAGTGTTCGGCGAGATCGATGGTGACGAGTTCGTGTGCACGATGCACGGTTGGCGTTTCGATCTCGCCACTGGCACCTGTCGCAACGCCGCCGATCATCGGCTGCGCGTACGTCGCGCTGACTAGCTCTCACTGACAAGCTGTCGTTACTAGTCGGTGTTACTCGTGCACCCAGACGGGCGTGCCGAGCGGGACGAGATCGTTCTCCCAGATGAAGTCCATCGCCATCGTGCTCAGGCGCACGCAACCGTGCGACACGGGCGTGTTGGGAACGCGGGTCATGCCGTGGATCGCCACGCCGCCGCGGAAGTACTTCGGCCGATAGATATCGCCGAGGTCGCCCGACCACCATCCGTTCGGACGCTCGCGGTTCGTTTTCCACAAGCCGTTCGGAGTGACGGCGTCGCCGCTTTCCAGCTCGCCAGTGTTCTGGTTGTGCGCCGTGTAAGCGATGCCGCTACCCGTCGATGTGTTGAACGTCCACACCGTCTTGCCGTCCTCGATGAGGAACAACAACTGCTTGGCCTTGTCGACCTCAACGAGCGTGCCGTCGTCGGCCGTGCCGTGCGCCCTCTCGGGGAAGACGGTCAGCCAGTTGGCAGTGTCTTGATCGAGCTTGCCGCTCGGATCGAGGCCCATGTACTTCTGGAACGCCATCACGGCTTGCGTGGTCGCGAAGCCGTACTCGCCAGCGGGGTCGCCCGGCCAGAAGCCGAGTTGTGCGAGCCGCATCTGAGCCGCAGCGGTGTCGGGGCCATCTTCCTTGCCAACGGCGACGATGGCCACCGGCCACGGGCCAACGAACTCGACGTTCGACGAAATCGTCGTTGTCGTTTCAGGAATAGTTTCAGGAATAGTTTCAGGAATAGTTTCGGGCACCGTCTCAGCATCGGTTGTTGCGGGAACAGTTGTCTCTGGCCCGGCCGTGTCGGGGACGGTATCCGGCGCAGGAGTGGTCTCGTCCGAAGCAGTGGTCCCGTCGGTCGCGGCCGGCCTTGTCGTTGAATCGTTCGCCTGCGCAGATGTCGTAGTGGAACAAGCCGACATGGTCGCGAGCGCGCCAACGCAGCACAACGCCACTACACACTTCTGAAGGTCGTTCATCGAAGAGTTCGTGCCTCAGGGATCGTCCGCTATTGAGTGCAAGGTTAGCCAAGATCTCCGAAATCTGGGGCGCAGGGAGGTGTAGTAAAGGACACGGCCTCATGCGGCACGTCCGCAATCCGAAACGCCTGCTCGTTAGTAGTTCCGAGACTCGTCAGCAGGATCGCTCGCACTTGTTGAGCAGAAACGCCGATTGCGGCGAGGTCGGCAAGCGTCACTGCGCCGTGGCGCTTGGCGAGTCGTTGCCCATCCGGCCCGACCACCAGCGGCACATGTGCGTAGCGCGGCTCGGGAAGTTGCAGCAGATCTTGCAGCAATCGCTGGCGGGGCGCGGTGGCCAACAGATCTCCGCCGCGGGTGACATGGGTGATGCCTTGCGCGGAGTCGTCGACGACCACAGCCAAGTTGTATGCCGGTACACCGTCGTTGCGCTGAATCACGACGTCGTCGGCCGCTCCTTCGTGGCGGCCCGCGATCAAGTCGTCGATCGCGAATCGTTCACCCTCGCTGCGCAGGCGAAGCGCAGGCTGCCGACCAGCAGCGCGCAGTTCGGCGAGTCGGGCGGCAGTCAATTCGCGGCATGTCCCGGGGTAGGCATCACCATCTGGCGCTTCACCGTGTGGCGCTTGTGCTGCGTCGCGGATCTCGCGTCGACTGCAGTAGCACTCGTACACGCGCCCCATTTGTTGCAGGGTTGCGATCGCATCGCGGTAGAACGCGAAGCGCTCGGATTGACGAACAACTGGCCCCTCGCTGTGCATGCCGAGCTCGGCCAGATCGGCCAATTGGGTGGTCTCATGCTCCGGCGACGACGTCACCCGGTCGAGGTCCTCCATGCGCACCAACCACTCACCGCCGTCAGCCCGGGTCTGCAACCACGAGGCCAACGCCGTGCGCAGGTTGCCCACGTGCAGCGATCCGGTGGGCGAAGGGGCAAATCGACCACGCATCTCCCCATTATCTCTGGGTTTTGGCTCTGGGTTTGGCCTGCCACGCCCTTTATCGCAGGTCAAGCGGCGCCTCTGACTTGCCGAAGAAAAGAGGCTGGAAATTTCGGCAACGGCGGGATGCGAAGGGAAATCGGTGGCACCGGAAGAAGCGATTGAGGCGGACGAGGCGACTGCGGCGTTCGTGCGCGAGCGGGCTTTGGCAGCCGTGGTAACGAACCTTGTGCCGACTCCGTTCGTGATGTTGCCGTTCGTGTTGTTGATCGCTGCTCTGATGGGCGCCGACTTGTCGACCTCGCGGATCAGCTGGTGGCTGATAGTCGCGGTCGTCAGCACGGTGCTGATGTTGCTGGGGCTCCACCGCTACTACACGCGTGCTGCGTCGGCTGGGGTATCGCGGACAACGAAGTTGATCATCGTTGTCGGCTTGGTTACGGGTGGAATCTTGTTCGGTATGTGCCCGTGGGTCGCGGCCGACGGCGGAGTAGAAGTCGTGCTGGCCTTCACCCTGTTCCCGAGCATCGCGGGGACGATGGGATGCATCGTGACTGCCGGTCGACGCGACTTGTACATCGCGTTCCTTGCACCAATCACTGCACTCTCGAGTGCGACGCTGCTGGCAAAGGAAGGTCATCTGCTACGTGGCCTCGGCATCATTTCGCTCTTCTTCGGCCTCACGCTGATGCTGTTGCATCACGCTGTGAGTCGCAACGCGCTCGACGCGATCCGACTGCAATGGCGCAGTCAGCGACTGTTGCGCGATCTCGCTCACGAACGCAGCGAACTCACGGGCGTGAACGACCAGCTGGCTTCGATCAACAAGCGTCTCGCCCATCAGGCGACGCACGATCCGTTGACCGGCCTCTACAACCGACGCGGCACCTTGGAGGTCTTGGACCAGCTGCTCGCGGGCGCCGACGAGTCGCGACCCGTCGGCCTGTTGTTCTGCGACCTCGACCGCTTCAAGGCTGTCAACGACGCGCTCGGTCACCGCGGTGGCGATCGCTTCATCAGCATCATCGCCGACCGCCTGTTGCGCAGCCTCGATGCCGGCTCGATCGCTGGCCGTATGGGTGGCGACGAGTTCGTTGTTGTGATGCCCGGCCACGATGTCGAGGACGCGGCGGCGATCGCGAATCGCCTCGTCGGCGTGTTGGCACAGCCTGTGCATGCCGAGGGCCGCGACATGCCGTCGTCGGTCAGCATTGGTGTCGCGTGCGCCCCGCAACACGGCACCGCCGCGAGCGAGTTGCTCCGCCACGCCAACGCTGCGCTCTATCGCGCCAAGGCGAGCGGACGTAACCGCGTCGAGTTGTTCGATGGTTCGATGCAGCAAGCTCTTGTCGATCGCCTCGAGGGCGAGCAGGCATTGCGGCGTGCGATCGACGACGACGAGATCATCGCTTTCTTCCAACCCGAGATTGATGCCACGACCGGCGAGGTCGTCGGTGCCGAGTTGCTTGCTCGCTGGGTGCCGCGTACTGGGCGCGTGATTCCCGCTCACGAGTTCATGGCGTTCGCGACGTCGGCTGGTCTGCTGAACCGCATCACCGAGAAGGTCATTGGCAGCGCGCGCCCGCACATTCGCCGACTGGCGATGCTCGGCCTGCCGCAAGGCTTCCGCTTCCGCGTCAACATTGCCCCAGAAGCGACCGAGCGCACGTGGCGTGACGACCCGCTGCACGAGATCGTCAAAGGCATCGAGCCGTCGCTGATGACGGTCGATGTCAGCGAAACCGCCGTCGAGAGTGATACCAGTAATGCAGCCGCCATGCTGGCGTCATTTCGCGCAAGTGGTGGCCGAGTGTGTCTCGACGATTTTGCACGCGGCGTGTCGTCGCTCAGCCTCCTGCGGCGCCTGCCGCTCGACGAGGTGCGCATCGATCGCGTATCGATCGACACGATCACGGCTCACCCACACGACCGCGCAATCGTGCGCTCGATCATCGCGTTGGTACGCGAGATCGGGCTGGCCGTTACCGCTGATGGTGTCGAGAGCGGTGCGCAGGCCGACGCGCTGATCGCGCTTGGTTGCGTACGCCAGCAAGGTCATCTCTATTCGCATGCGCTGCCGGCCGGTGAGTTTGAGGACTTCCTGCTTGCTCGCCTCGCCGAGCGTTACGCGTTGGCCGACAGGCAAACGTCGTGGGAGACCAACGACCTGACCTAGCCGTTAGCGCTGGTCGTTTGGCCTAGTCTCAGGTCATGTTCTGTCCGTCATGTGGTGCGACCATTCAGTCGGGTCAAAAGTTCTGTACGTCGTGCGGCTCTGCGTTAGCGGGTGTTGTGTCGCCTGCTCCCGCAGTTGTTCACGATGGCCCACCGACACCGCCGTTCGGTCAACCGTTGCCGCCACCGGCGCCCGCACCGGCGACGACGCTTCTTCCCGTGATGCCGCCCGCCGGGTCCGCTCCGGTCGACGTGTCGGGAGTAGTCACGGGGCAATACCCGGCGACCGCGGCAGTGCCCGCGTACGAACAAGCAAGTGCTGCCGCGTACCAAGGCCCAGCATGGGATGCCGCCGG
>JAYVVU010000157.1:0-2057 GCA_043786755.1 Actinomycetota bacterium | reverse complement strand
TTCAGGGTTTGGTAGACCGTTCGCAACGAGATGCCGGGCATCAGCGCGCTGGCAGTCGCGTACAACGCTTCTACGGTCGGATGCGTCCCGTTGTCGTGGAGCAGCGTGAACAGCAGTTGGCGCTGCGGCGTGACCTTCAAGCCACGCGCTCGGAACACCGGAGTGAGTTCTGCTGGTGCGAGCACGAGATCGACGGTACTCGCACTGATAGCTAAGTTGCAACCTTTGCAGATTAGCTCCGAGGATGAGCAAACTGTGTGCCCGAAAACGGCACAGCAATAGGATGCTCGGAATGCCCGCGGCTCAATCCCAAACCGGTTTCGATCGCCGCGACATGCTCCGCCGGCTGGAGGACGAGACCTTTGACGTGCTCGTCATTGGTGGCGGAATCACTGGTGTCGGTGCCGCACTTGATGCTGCGAGTCGCGGACTGCGAACTGCGTTAGTCGAGCGCGACGATTTCGCGGCTGGCACGTCGTCGAAGAGTTCCAAGCTCGTGCACGGCGGTCTGCGCTATCTGCAGGACGATCCGCGGCTCGTCTATCAAGCGCTGCGCGAGCGGAAGCGACTGCGCGGTAACGCGCCGCACCTCGTCAAGGTGCTGCCATTCATGCTGCCGGTGCTGACCAAGGATGGCGTCGTCTCGCGCAAGATCGCCCGTGCGTTGGGATCGGCGATGTGGATGTACGACCTGACCGGCGGCTGGCGCATCGGCAAGTTCCATAAGCGACTGCGCAAGAGCGCTGCGTTCAAGCACCTGCCGACGATGCCAAAGGACCGCCTGGCCTCCGCGTATCTGTACTACGACGCGACTGCCGACGACGCTCGCCTAGTAGTCACCATTGCGCGCACCGCCGCGGCGCACGGCGCAGCAATCGCAAACCGCTGCTCGGTCGTCGAACTGACCAAATCTGGATCCGGTAGTAACAGCAAGGTCGACGGCGCGGTGGTTGAAGCCGACGGGCGACGATTCGCGATTCGCGCGGGCGTCGTCGTCAATGCCTGTGGCGTGTGGTCCGACGACATCCGCGCTCTCGATGAAGGCACGCACCCGGATTCGATTCGCCCCGCCAAGGGCGTGCACATCACCGTCCCGTGGGAGAAGGTGCGCAACGACGTCGCGGTCGTGATTCCGGTGCCGAAGGACAAGCGCAGCTTGTTCGTGGTGCCATGGGTTCCACTTGGCGATGGAACGTTCCGGCACACCTACGTCGGTACTACCGACACTGATTACGACGGCCCGCTCGTCGACCCGCAATGCACCAAGGACGACATCGATTACGTGCTGCGCGCGTTGAACGCAAGCGTGACCACGGGCATCACCGCCGACGACATCACCGGCGTGTGGGCGGGTTTGCGACCGTTAGTGAAAGCTGCGACCTCCGGGCGCACGGCCGATCTGTCGCGCCATCACAAGGTGCGCGTTAGCGACAGCGGTGTCGTCACCGTCACCGGCGGCAAGCTGACTACTTATCGCGAGATGGCTGAGGACGCGATCGACACGGCTGTCGATCGACTTGGCATGCGCGCTCGCTGCCGAACTCGCAAACTGCCGCTGCTAGGCGCTGTCGGGTTCAGCGATCGGACCGCGGGCACGCGTGAGGCACACCTCGCCGATCGCTACGGCGGGTTCGCCGACGAGATCACAGCGCTCATCTTCGGAGACTCTTCACTGGGCGAAGCACTGATCCCCGAGTTGCCGTACACCCGCGCCGAGGCGATCTACGCCGCGCGTCACGAAATGGCGAGCACGCTCGATGACGTGCTGACTCGTCGCACGCGGGCTCGCCTGATCGATCGCGACGCGGCTCTGCGCGCGGCGCCGGCGGTTGCGGCACTGTTGGCAAGCGAACTCGATTGGGACGCGGAAGAGGTGCAACGCCAGCTCGATTACTTCGAGGCTCAGTGCGCGGCCGAGGTCGCATCGGCGAAGAGCGCCGACGTGAGTCCGGTCACGGCCAACGCCTCGTGACGCAGCCGACCGCGCCGATCGAACTCACCGGCACAGCAACACGCTTTCCCGCTCCCCCGCCGCTTCCCGACGGCTTCGTTGCCCG
>JAYVVU010000156.1:0-2057 GCA_043786755.1 Actinomycetota bacterium | reverse complement strand
CTATCTGCTACGCCGATGAGGCGATCGGCATCGCTCGGGCCGCAGCCGACTGTGGTGTGCCCGTAGTCATCTCGTTTACAGTCGAAACCGATGGTCATTTGCCATCGGGGATGACGCTCGGAGAGGCGATCGACGCGACGGACGCCGCGACCAACAGTTATCCCACTCACTACATGATCAACTGTGCCCACCCGTCGCATTTCGCCTCGGCGCTCGACGGAACCACGCGGTGGGCTTCGCGGATCGGTGGGCTACGAGCTAACGCGTCGATGCTGAGCCATGCCGAACTCGATGAGATGGAAGAGCTCGATGCTGGTGACCCCAACGATCTTGCTCGTCGATACGTCGAGCTGCAGTCGGCGTTGCCAGCGCTGCGAGTTATTGGTGGATGCTGCGGTACCGATCACCGCCACGTCGAGGCGATTGCTGCGGCATTCTGTCGAAGCCGTTCGGCGTAGCAGACGATCGCGACGTAGTGCCTCGGCGCAGTGCTAGAGATGACTCGTGGATCGTGTGATGGGTGGTGCCGTTCGGCTTGGCGCGGGCGTGGCACGTGCGTTCGCGTTGATCGCTGCTGATGCGTTTCGTGATCGGTTCGATCGCGGGCTCCCGCGTACCCCAGAGCTGTTGGCTCAACCTGACGTGTTGAGTTTGTTGCTCGGCAAGCAGGTGCGTCGTGCTTCGCTCACCGGCGAATCGTTCGAGAGCAGCAATTGCCAAAACTTTCTTATCGAGGTCGAATTCGCCAGCGGCGACGTGCAGTCTTTGTTCGCGAAGATCCCTTCACGCGAGCTTGCGCCGCGCGTATTCGCGAACGCCATCGGGTATTGGGCGCTTGAGTGCACCTTCTGTGCTCAGGTGGCATCTCAGGTGACAGTTCGTGTACCGATCGTGCATGCGGTCGCGCAACGCGGTTCGCGTTTCGTATTGCTCCTCGAAAATATTCAGGAGTTGCCCGGCGCTCGGCTGTTTGAGAATAAGGACATGGCGGCAGGTACGACACCGGAACAGGCCAAGCGCTGCATTGCGACGTTCGCGGAATTCCACGCCGGGTTCCATGGCTGGGATTCAGTCACTCGTGAACGGTTGCTGCCGCACACACGACATCCGTATCTTCCATTGCAGCAACGTCCGGTCACGCGATTGCTGAACACGACCGCCGCGGATCGGGCCCATCGACGTGCGCCGACTGTATTCACTGCCGATCATTTGGCGACGTGTCGACGCGCGTTCGATCTTTGGGACGTACTGCTCGACTACTGGTATCGCGGTGAACTGACGTTGGTGCACGGAGACAGCCACCTTGCGAACTGTTTCGAATACTCGACACCCGCCGGTACCGGTGTGGGCTTGCTCGACTTTCAGGGCGTGCATTGGTCGAAGGGCATCCGCGACGTCGCCTATTTCTTGATTCACTCGCTTGCTCCCGAGGTGCTTGCCGCGCATGAAGATGAGCTGATCGATCACTACATCACTGAGTCGGCGAAGCACGGTGTAGCTCTTGATCCGAGTGTGACTCGCGAGCAATACCGATCATTTTGCCTACAAGCGTTGATGGTGGGCGTGATCGCCGTTGGGCTCGGTGGCTTCACTGAACGTGAAAACACGGTGCGGACGATGCTCGAACGTGAGGTCGCGGCCTTCGATCGACTCGATTTCGCAGGCTGGCTCGACACAATGCCAACGGCACGTTGAACGACTGATAGCGACCTCGCCAACAACTCACCACGCACGAGGTCGGCCCGGCCCGGCCCGGCAGATCCTGTCGAACTAGCTGCGCATTCCGCGAGCATCATGCGCAGCACTTCGGCGCACTCGCGCGCTGCGGTGTCTGGGTCATGGGCGCGCGCGTGCCACTTGTCTGTTGCGTTGAAACGTATTAGAGAGTATGCTCTAATACGTGGGCCGTCCGAGCAAATATTCCAGCGATGTCATCTTGGATGCTGCGGCGTCGTTGGTGGCCGACGGCGGCCCGGCTGCACTGACGAATGCCGCGGTTGCCAGTGCGTTGGGTGCTCCGAGTGGATCGATCTATCACCGATTTGCGTCGCGTGATC
>JAYVVU010000155.1:0-4889 GCA_043786755.1 Actinomycetota bacterium | reverse complement strand
GACAATGCGCGGATCATCGAGGATCTGTTTCAACGCGACAGCAAGGCGAGTAAAACGGCCGCCTGCGACCTGAACGCCAACTGTGTCGCTCATGATGTCTTCGAGTTGATGAGCCTCGTCGAGCACCACCACATCATGTTCGGGCAGGATCAACCCGCCGCTGCCAACGTGCAGGCCGTAGAGATGCATGTTGACGACAACGACATCAGCAATTGCGGCTCGCTCGCGCGCTGCCTCCGCAAAGCAAACGCCACCCATCGGACACTTCGAAGCACCCGGGCACTCGTCGCTACCAACACTGACGGCCTGCCACGCGCGGTCGCTCGGCGCCCACGACAACGACGCCTGGTCGCCGGTGGCGGTGTTGCCCGACCATTCGACGAGTCGATTGATCTCGACCTTGGTTGTTGCCGCGAAATCCTCGAGCTCGAGTTGCCCCGTCGCCTTGTCTTGAATCTCGCGCACGCGTTGCATGCAGATGTAGTTGCTGCGGCCCTTCAGCACGGCCCAATCGAATGGAACCTCCAGATGCTCCTGCAGGAACGGCAAGTCCTTCGCCGCGAGTTGATCCTGTAACGCCTTCGTCGCCGTCGCAACAACGACGCATTTGCCAGCGAGAATGCTGGGCACCAGGTAGCCGATTGTCTTGCCTGTGCCGGTACCCGCTTGCACGACAAGATGTCGTGCACTTTCGATTGCCGACGCGACGGCGGTTGCCATCTGTTGTTGCCCGGGACGTTCTTCAGCCGCCGGTAAGGCACCCGTGACGCGCGCGAGCGCTTGCAGCAGCGTCATTTGCGAACGAGCGCCAGCGCGGCATCGAGTTCGTAGGCGTCGAACTCTGGCCACGGACGTTCCGTGAAATACACCTCAGCACCTGCGCTCTGCCACAGCATGAAGTTGGAGATGCGCAGTTCGCCCGACGTTCGCACCATTACATCGACGGGTGGAAGTTCCGGCAAGTACACATTGCGATCGATCGCAGCCAGATCGATCGGGCCAGCGGCCGCCGCCTGTTGCGCGGCATGAACCATCTCGGCATGACTGCCGTAGTCGAACGCGACAGTCAGCACCATGCCCGTGTTGCCTGCAGTGTCGGCGATCGCCCTGCGGATCGCGCGTTGCACGTATCGAGGTGTGCGCGCATCGCGACTGTTGAACGGCCGACCCATCCATTGAATGCGTACGTTCAGCTCGTTCAGTTCCGCGACTCGCCCGAACAGCTTCTTGTGCAGGCCGAGGATGTGGCGCACCTCGGTGCGCGGCCGTACCCAGTTCTCGGTCGAGAAGCCGAAAACGGTCAGCCAACCAACATTCCGCTTGACGGCGACCCGCACGAGGCGAGCGAGGTTTTCTTCGCCCTCGGTGTGTCCCTCGGTGCGGGGCAGGTTCTTTCGTTTCGCCCAGCGGCCGTTGCCGTCCATGATGCACGCGACGTGGACGGCAGTTTGGGAGCCGGAACTCGGAATCTGGGGCTGACCGGGCACCCGGCCACCCTACTGAGGTGCGACAATGAACTCTGTGAGTTCCACGCCCAACGACTCGGCCCCGCCGCTGCACCACGTGATCGTGGTCGGCGGCACCGTCGGCGAGTGGCAAGCGCTCGCCGACGACCAATGGGTCGATCGCATCGCCGAACTCGGCAAGGTTGCCGACCATGTTGGTGCCCGCTGGCTAGTGCTGCGACCGTTCATCGGGACGGCTGTGGACGGTGCGCTGGTGAGAACACAGACGGTCGGAGGTTGCATCGTTGAGGCGCAACCAGATGGCGATGGCCGCGAACGATTCGTGCGCGCCGCGGCGACGTTGCAAGCGGCAGGGCAGCAAATCACCGAAACCGCGATCGACGCGCTGCTGAACGCGCCGGCCGATGTCGACCCCGATCTGGTCGTGATCGTCGGCGCCGGCCATCGCACACCGCCTTCGCTCGTGTGGGAGTTGGCCTACAGCGAGTTGGCGTATATCGATGTCAGCTGGCACGACTTCAGCGCAGCTCATCTCGATGAAGCCATTTCGTCGTACGCCAGTCGCCACCGCCGCTTCGGCGGCATCGATTAGCGACGAGGCACGACATGGCCAGCCACCTCTATCGCGACACCGCTGTGGTGTTGCGCACCTACAAGCTCGGTGAAGCCGACCGCATTGTCGTGCTGCTTACCGAGCACCACGGCAAGGTGCGCGCCGTCGCCAAGGGAGTGCGCAAGACACTCTCGCGTTTCGGCGCGCGACTCGAACCAATGAGCCACGTGCGATTGTTGCTCGCGCAGGGGCGAGATCTCGACATCGTCAGCCAAGCGGAAGCCGTGGAATCGTTGGCGCCAATGGTGGCCGACCTCGATCATCTCACGGCGGGGATAGCCGTTCTCGAAGCCGCCGATCAGATGTCGCTCGACCGTGAACCAAACGCGAATCTGTACCGCATGGTCGTTGGCGCGTTGCGCACGATTGGCGAGCAGGGCACTGCCCTGGTTGTGCCGGCGTTCTTCTGGAAGTTGCTCGCGCTCGAAGGCGTCCGGCCACAACTCGATGTCTGCGTGCGTTGCGGTGAAGACAACGCGCTGGTGGCGTTCGACATGCAACAGGGCGGTGCTCTGTGTCGAAATTGTCGCAGTGGTGCGCCGATGAGCGAAGAAGCTCTCGACCTGATGCGCATGATTCTCGGCGGCAGGTTGAAAGATGCGTTGGCGACGCCGTCGTCGAGCGCGACACATGAAGTGTCGACGCACGCGACGAAGGCGTTAGAGCATCACATCGAGCGACGGTTGCGTACCGTCGCTATGTTCGAAACGCGGTAGCGGTCGGCGCGCCCTGCGGCTCGTTCACCTGTACGAAGTTGGCGCAGCCGGAAGCCGAAGGTTCGCCGGAACAACCGCAACGTTCAGCAGTCGCCGTACAGGAAGGTCGGGATGTCGCCGGTCTGCATGTACGAGACGGCAACCTGCTCCGCCGGCGGTACGGCCACGACGTAGTTGCCGAGGTCGTCGAAGCTGCCGAAGGCGATGACGTCGGACTGCAGCGTCAGATAAATGCCGTCGATGCTGCCGCTACCGGAGGTGTAGCAGCCGCCCGAGTCGACCGTCATCGCGGGGAAGTCGCTCCAGCGAGAGCCGATGGTGACGCCCGAGGTCGATGCAAGCGTTACTCCGGTGGGCTCGCCGTAAGTCCACCCGACAAAGAACTGGGTGATGGCGTCGGCGCCTCCGAACTCCGCACAGAATTGAAACGACCAACACACACTGCGGCCGAAGGGTGCGACGAACCCGATCTCGCCATCGGCGGATGTGTAGCCGCCGAATGAGTCGACGACGGGGTACGCCGCACTCTCGTCGGTGCTCGCGGGACCGAACTGCGTGGTCATCGCGTTGACGAGCTCGCTCGCTGGAATGCCAAGGATGAACGGTCCGATGCCGTCGCCGCGCAAGGTGAACACGATCGGTGCGGGCACCGTCGTCGGCGGCAACGTGGACTCCGCAGTCGTCACGGGCGTGGTGTCGACTGTCGTTGTGCTCGCTTCCGGCGCAGACGTTGTCGCACCGCTGCCGCTCGAGGTCTTGCTGCTGCTGCACGCGGCTGCGAGCAGTGTGAGCCCAGCGATCAGTGTGACGGCGCGAAGGGGGAGTGTGCGATGAATCATTGTTCCTCTTGGTTCGGTCGGTTTATGAAAACAGTGGGGCGTGGTCGCAGCCGACGATGTCGCCGTACTGCGCCTGAATCTCGGCTTCCGTGCCGGAGGCGATGAAAGTCAGCGGAGCATCCATGGTGAGCAACGTGAAGTTGTGGTGCAGCAAGGTTGTGGTAACAATCCAACCGCCGATGAGATCGGGTTCGGCGTAGGTGAGGTTGTTGAACACGCTGCCTGCTGCGTGATCGCACAACAGTCCCTCGAACGGACCTTGCGCAGAGATGCGGCCGACAAACATCTCGCCACTCTCGATGTGCCACGGCGCGATGCAGTAGTGAATGGTGTTCGTGAGAATCGCGAACGCGGCTGAACCGGCGCTCGTTGCGCCGATTGCGAGCACGGCGACTGCTGGCTTGGTGGGAGCGCCGAGCGAATAGTCGAAGTCGTAGAAGCTGATCTCGACGTGGTCTGCATTGCCAATTCGAACTTCCGTGTCGCTTTGGCCGCCGGACGCAAGTTGCGAATGGACGTGTGGGATGCCGTCGAGGCTGTACTCGGTGATGGTGTCGTCGGCGAGATCGCCGTCAACGTCGCCGAAGATCGTGGCTCCGAGGTCGGCGCCGCCAGGAATGCCATCGGCACCCGAGCACGCGTCGGGGTCGACCGAGGTCGGCGGTGCAGTCTCGGGCACGGTTGCAGCAGCGGTCGCGGGCACGGTTGCATCCGTGGATGCCGCGACCTCAATCGTCGTCGAGACGGCCGTGGAGCTGGACGACGAGGTCTTCGTGCTGCTGCATCCAGTCGACAAGACGGTCAGTCCGACGATGGTGAGCAGCGCTAACGAGTTGCGGGTTTGCTTGCGATTCATGTGAAGCCACCTCCGGGGGCGTTGCTTTCTAGAGCAACGCGGTGCGCCATCCTCGCGCATTTCCTGAATGTTTTCGTGGCTGCCAAGCGCCCGCCCGTAACCTTGCCGGACTATGGCCGCTACAGAACTCGACCAGATCGTCAACCTCTGCAAGCGCCGCGGCTTCGTCTACCCGTCCGCCGAGATCTACGGCGGCTTTCGCAGCAGCTACGACTACGGCCCGCTCGGCTCACTGATGCTGCGCAACGTGCGCGAAGCCTGGGTGCGCACGATGGTGCAACAACGCGACGATGTCGTGCTGATCGATGCCGCAATCTTGTCGCCGCCGCAGGTATTCGAAGCCAGTGGGCACCTCGCCAACTTCAGCGATCCGCTGGTCGATTGCACCAAATGCAAACA
>JAYVVU010000154.1:0-2058 GCA_043786755.1 Actinomycetota bacterium | reverse complement strand
CCTCGTCGCAAATCAAAACCGACGGGCGACTTACCAGAGCGCGCGCGATTGCGACACGCTGGCGTTCACCGCCGCTGAGTTGGTCGGGGTACTTGCCGGCGAACGCGGCGGTCAGCGAAACCTTCTCCAGCATCTCGTCGACCGTGCGGCGTGCCTCGTGCTTGCCCGCGCCAGCGACGCGCAGCGGTCGGGCGACCGAGTCGCCGACGCTACGCCGCGGGTGTAGCGAGCTGTATGGGTTCTGGAACACATACTGAATTGAGAGCCGTTGTGCCGTCGGGCGGTCGCGCGACGAACGTTCCATTGCCGAGCCGTTGAGGACGATCTCTCCGGACCATTCGCGGTGGAGGCCACCAATCGAGCGCGACACAGTCGTCTTGCCCGAGCCCGATTCGCCGACCAAGGCGACGCACTCGCCCTGGTGGACCTCGAAGCTGACGTTGTGCACGACTTTGTGACCAGTGTAGGAAGCGCTGACATCGCGCAGCGCTAGCGCGATTCCTGCGGTGGATGAGGAACCGAACTGCACACCTTTTGCGAGAGTGCGGTCGGGGACATCGCCCGAACGGATACAGCGCACCGTGTGGCCCAGCGCGACCTCGGTGACCGCGGGGAATGCCGCGTGGCACTCGGGAATGGCGAGTTCGCACCTCAACGCGAACGCGCATCCGACTGGACGTTTGCCCGGCGATGGCGCACGACCGGACAGACCGACGATCGTGTGATCACCGCTGATATCGGGTGCCGCAGCCGTGAGATAGCGCGTGTACGGGTGTTGCGGCTCGTCGAAGATTGCCCGTGTCGGGCCCTGCTCGACGATTCGTCCGGCGTACATCACCGCCACGCGGTCGGCCAGGTTGGCAACGACGGCGAGGTCGTGTGTGACGTACAGCGCAGCCACGCGATGTTGGTTGGTGAGGTCGCGAATTGTCGCCAGCACATGTGCTTGGGTGCTGACGTCGAGGCCCGTTGTCGGTTCGTCGAGCACGATCACTGACGGGCGACATGCGAACGCCATTGCCAAACCGACGCGCTGCTGCTGGCCACCGGAGAGTTGGTGCGGGTAACGACGCAAGAACGCCCGCGTACCAGGCAGCAATACCTCGCCCATTACTTCGACGGCGCGTGCTCGCCGGGCCTCGGCGGACTCGGCGAATCCGTGGAACTCCATCACCTCCATGAGCTGCGTTTCGATCCGCAGTGCGGGGTTGAGCGACGTGGAGGGATCCTGAGGGACGTAGCTGACGAGATGCCCACGTGCCGCGCGCAGGGCTTTGTCGTCGAGTTCCAGCATCGACGACTCGCCGATTTTCACCGAGCCACTAGCCAGTCGTACACCGCGCCGTGCGTGACCGAGCACGCTGAGGCCGACCGTGGTTTTGCCGGAGCCAGACTCGCCGACCAGTCCCAACACTTCGCCGGGAGCAATGGCGAGGTCGATCTCGTCGACGATGTCGTCGCCGCTGCCAGCTACCTCGATACGCAGGCCCTTGATCGTGACGGCGTTGATCGTGGCCGCGGGAGTTGTTGTTGCTGGACTCATGCGTCGCTCCGCTCGCGGTCGACACCGGCAGCAGCACGTGACAGCCCGTCGCCGATGAGGCCGGTGCCGATGGTGAGTAACGCAACTGCGATGACCGGCAACATCGTTCCCCACGGCTGCTTGCCGATGAGTCCGCCACGGTGTTGGTCGATCATCAGACCCCAGTTGGCCGCAACCGGGTCGGCGGTAAAGCCAAGAAATGCAATGCCAGCAATCACGCCGATCGAGAACGTAAGCCGCAGGTTTGCCTCAACCAGCAGTGGGCCGGAAATGTTGGGCAACAGTTCGCTCTTCAATATTCGCCAGCGTGGCTCGCCCAAAGCTTCCGAGGCCGCGACGAAGTCTTTCTCCACGATCGAAACGGCCGAACCGCGCACAATGCGCGCGATGCGAGGAGTGGTCGCGACTCCGACGGTGAGGATGATCAGGGTGTCGGTAGCGCCGAACATCGAGATGACGAGCAGCGCGAGAATGATTTGCGGGAAGGCGAGGATGATGTCCATCATCCGCATTAG